>CAYWHE010000064.1:0-18953 GCA_964458125.1 uncultured Flavobacteriaceae bacterium
ATGTTCCAATATGGACTGGTGCTTTCCTTTTCTTCCCTGGCTTCCCTGGGATTGAAATACCTCGATGTGGTGATGCTTGGCAAATACGTGGATCTTGCCAAAATTGGCGTGTATGCCGTTGCCGCTTTTATCCCCACCGTCATTGAAGCCCCGCTGAATGCGCTGGATAAAATCACCAACCCCAAAATCGGAGATGCCTGGGCAAAGGGAAGAATGGACGAAATCCAGGAGATCTACTTTAAATCAACCCGGTACCTCATGCTCATCGGAGGACTTCTTTTCCTGGGCATCAACCTGAACATCGAGGCTCTGTACCGCATTATACCCAATAATTACAGCGAAGGCATCCCCGTTGTCATCATCATCAGCATCGGAACTTTTATCAATATCTGCACCGGGGTAAACGATGCCATCATTTTTAACAGTCCGCGCTACATTTACGGCACCTGGATGCTTTTCATGCTCCTGGCACTGGCTGTTTTCAACAACCTGATCTTTATACCGCGTTTCGGCATTACCGGTGCAGCGCTGGCTACGGCACTTTCGGCCCTGATCTATAACCTGGTGAAATATTTCTACATCTGGCGCGTGTTCCACCTGCAGCCCTTCGATCTCAGCAGCGTGAAAATTATCCTGGTTCTGGTCCTGGTATGGGGCATCCAGCTGTTCCTGCATCCCCTGACAAATGCGTATATGGATATTGTTATCCGGTCGCTGGTCATCACCGCTGCATACCTGGTCCTGACACGGATGTTCCGCATCATCCCCGAATTCCATTACCTTCTGCGATCCGGCAAACGGAATACAAAACCATAGGTATTATTCGACTTTTTTCAGCAGTTCCCTGCATTTCTCCAGGGTATTTTTATCATCCTCATTCACCGGCGGCAGTTCCATGGCCTTCCCAAGCCAGACCTTGGCATAGGATTTATCCCCGGTATGATTACGCGCATAATAAGTGGCAGCCAGTTCATAATAATGCAGGATGTACCGGGGCTCAATCCGGATGGCCTTCATAAAGCTTTCAATGGCTGCTTCATACGACCCGCCCTGGGGAACGCCTCCGAACAGCGAGTTAATCATTAGTTTTTCCACGGCATTGAACCCGGCGATCTCCCGGTGCCAGCGCCCCAGGATGTGATAGGCGCCAGCCAGCCTGGGATCCAGTTTTACGGCCAGGTCGCATTCGTTTTTGATCACCTTGGCATTGGCAATCTTTTGCTTGCTGCTGGCATGTTCATTGATCCGTCCCAGTGCCAGGGCATAGGAATAATGGGCTCCGGCGTTGCTGCCGTTAAGGGCAATGGCCTTTTTTGCCAGGTATTCAGCTTTCTCATAATAGGAAGTCCGTTCCCGCTCCGTAGGCTGTCTGTACCCCAGTTTGGAATAGAGAAAACTCATGTGGTGCAGGTACTCCACCTGGGAAGAATCGGCTTTTAACAAATCCTTCAGGATGGTAAAGGCCTCCGGGTATTTCGATTCGGCTTTGTACTTCATGGCCATATCAAACTGGGGTTGGGCAACGGTCCCCGTGAACACCATCAGGCCTGAAATAAGCCATACAAATCCGGAGGCTTTTCTTGTTTTTAGCATGGAATCCTTTTTAACTTTTTAGTATTCATGTTCCGGCCGGCTTCGCCGGGAACCTGTGGTTGCGGTCAAATCACGTGGAGGAAACCCGGAGCAGGCCCCGGAACCGAATTCAGGCGCCTGCAGCAGCATACCCGGACCTCCGCATCCGGCGGGTTTGTTCAACTGTCCGGTTAAAACGCCCGGTTAATTCCAACCACATAACGGAAATCAAAATTATCAGGGCTTTTGGCCGGGGAATTGCTGAGATACAGGGGCATGTCGAAGCGGATGGTCAACGGCTGCACCATTTCCAGGGGGCCGAATTTTTTAATGGTGAGCGCTGCGCCGACACCCGCATCTCCACGGATACCGGCCAGTTTCAGGTCCTCCTCAGGAGTACTGTAATTCAGCACCCCGACATCGCCAAAGAGGTACAGGTCGAAGTGAAGCCAGTTGCGCGTCCATTTCGGACGAAGCGGTATCAACCGGTCCAGGTCCAGTTCGGCATTGAAAGCCGCGCCCGACTGACCCCTGTAAATGTACCGTATGCTGTCGTGGTGGTCTTCCTCGGTTGCCACATATCCGGCGTAACCGCGCAGGTTGAGACCGCCCCCGTGCTGGAAATGATTCACACCGGCACCATAACCGCGCCAGTCTTCGGGAACAAATCCCTTCGACCGCACGAACTTGTTGTCCATCATCTCTTCCGGGCTGGCTCCCGCCAGAAACAGTGAAGACTCAAAGGGAACGCGGTCTCCAGTCATATACTGAAACAGCATACGTGTTTTCAGATCGATCCTGCCAAAGGATTTTTTACCCGTATGGGTCAGGTTGATATTGGCATAATCATAACTGCTTCCCAGGGCGCTGGATAGAATGCTGAGTACGACATCCCCTTCGGCCGAACCCTTTTCATAATGGTGCGTCACCCCGGCCCGGATGGTGTTGTTGTATTGTGCCGACCGCCATTCGGAAGGATATAACAGGTATTCCAGGCTTTGAATGTTTTTCCTGTACATGGATTTAAAAGTGGTGAAAAATTTCACCTTGCCGGAGTTGCTGATTTTTTCGAGGGTACCGGAATAAGCGAGCAAACCGTCCAGGTAACGTGCATCCAGTTTCACCCATACGTTGCGGCTGAAACGGTTGAAGGGCGTTTTGTAATCGAAGGCAATGGAGGCGTTATCGAACTGGTTGGTGACGGTATATTCCGTCAGCCTCCCCTGGGCCACGCCCGTGTTGAGCCAGATATCCAGGTTGAAGAGGTTCCGGTAGTTCATGTAGCCGCCTTCCACGTGAAGGCCGGCCTTGATGCCGTCAAAACTGTTGTACCAGATGTCGGGCCTTGCCTTGAGCTCATACTCATACCAGCGGGGCCGGTTGTAAATCCGGGAATCGAACTGCAGGGTGACCGGCCGTTTTTTACGGTTATTCATCAGGTTGATATCGGCCAGACGGTACGTGGTGTCGATGGCCACATCGTGAATGCCGCCCGGGATAGTAACGTTAGCTGTATACGTTGGACGGAGTTTGTCCCAGCCCGTCCACTTCGGCAGCACCACGGCGCTTGTTTTTTTAATGAACCAGGTATTCGGGATATAAAAATCATAGCGGTTGCCATCCTTTCCGAAAACCGAGAAGTCAACCGGCATCTGCATGCGCCCGAGCCGTTTAAAGGTGATCCGGTACTGGTCCTTTTCGGAGGCTTTCCGGACGCTGCAGATTTTGTAGTCGATGGATTTATCCGTTTCCAGCCATTGATCGAAGAACCAGTTCAGGTCCACATGGGTAAATTGGATGAAGGAGTTCCGGAAGTCTTCCGGGTAGGGATGGCAGAATTTCCACTGGTTAAAATAATTCTTCATCGCAGCCAGGAATAAATCATCCCCCAGCACATATTGCAGGTTATAGAGCATGGTGGCTGTTTTCCGGTAAACCATGCTGTATCCGCCCCCGTGACCCAGGGCGCCGTTAAACTGGTCCGAATGGGTATTCAGAAAACCATCCTGGTTGCGGATGGCCTCATTCAGGTAAGCGCCATAAACCGATTCATATCGTTGGGTGGTGGGCAGCGCAAATTTCCGCTTATACCAGTTATAGCCCTGTGTTTTGTTAATGGAATCACCCTCGAGCCGGGTCAGGGTCCAGGAAGTCAGGAACTGGGTGAAGCCCTCATCGAGGAAGGCGCGGTAGGTTTCATTATTGCCGACCATACCGAAAAACCACATGTGACCGACTTCATGGCATAACAAGCTCCGGTAACCGGGATCCATGCCGTTATCCAGCGTCAGCATGGGATATTCCATGCCGTCACGGGCATCGGCCACAATCATTTTGGGCCAGGCATACCCGCCAAAGTCACTGGAATTGATCCCCAGAATCCGGGCGAGGTAATCGGCGGCGTTCTGCCATCGGGCCGCAACGGGTTCCTGGGCCAGGGCAATACAGCGGATGCCGTTCCGGTTCGTCTCGCCAATACGGTAGGTGGGATCTGCCGTCCATGCAAAATCATGCACGTTGATGGCATGAAACTTCCAGGTCTTCGTTGTACCATCCGGTTCAATAATGACGGAAGGCTTGCTGTATAATGGTTTATCTGCAAAATTCCGGATATCCAGCTTTTTTCTCAGGCTTTCGGGCAAGACTTCGGCTTCGTTTTTCAACACTCCTGTTCCATCCACAACGTAATAATTGGCAAAAGTAAGTTCCACGTCATAGGAGCCGTAATCCCCGTAAAACTCGCGGCCCAAATGCTGATCCGTGTCCCATCCGAGTTTCCGGTCGTAAACGGAAATGCGGGGATACCAGTGCACCCCGTCAAAATGTTTGTAGCCGGAAGCGCTGAACACCTTCATCCGCCGGCGCACATTGCCCGTGTCGAAATAGGTTTTGAATACGATGTGAAACTGCATGGAGGACCCGGGAAGCAGGGCGTGTTTGAGGTTAACCCGCAGAATGGTGTTGTCCGCGACCAGTTCGGGCTGGTACAATTCTTCATTGGCGTTGGTTCCCAGTACCTCCAGCTTTTCAACGACCGTTCCCCGGCCGGAAGATTCATAAGGACCGTAACGGACCGGGTAATCGTTGTTTTTATTGAGATTATCCAGGTATGACCCCGGCTGAAAGGCGTTCTGGTAAAGATGAAAATAAACGTAAAACAACGTATCCGGCGAATTATTGAAATAGGTCAGCGTCAGATCCCCGTCAATGATGTTGCTCTGCTCATTGATGCCGGCCTTTATTTTATAGTCCACATCCTGCTGCCAGTAGCCCGGAAAAGGCGGTCTGTTTTTCCAGTAATAGGGGTTACTGTTACTTCGGTAATCCGTTTCCGGTTCAACAGGTTGAGCTGGTGCAGTACCAGTAAACAGCAAGAAGATAACGGGCAACATCGGGTTAAAAACAGAAAGGCGCATGGCAGCAGTTTTTGAGCAATGAAAAGTAAAAAAAAAGAGACAACCCGTGGAGAATTTTAAAAAAAGATTCAACACCACGGTTTTTCTTACAGGTACCAATCCGGCCAAAAGGGGATGGAAATTCCCTGTACGCGAAGTCAAACCCCATTGTTCCGGCAGGATATCCGGGATCCTTCAGTTATGAACCCGGCAGTTTAGCCCGCCTGCTTACAACTGAAAGGATGCTTCCGTATGGAAAACCGCCAGGAAGTGCAGGCCAATACATTTGTTTCGTGGGAAGTATACGGGATTGGAATCAGGAAACATTTTTTAATAAAAAGGGTATAAACTGTTTTCATATGGCCCAATTACCCGTGAAGGAAATAATGATAAAGATATCCCACTGCAGGTCAAAGAGCAGGATGCCCGTCCTCATGGCCTTTTTAATACCCATGTTCCTGTTGATGAACAGCGGCCGGATAAAGGCCCAGCTGAATGCCTCCTTTTCGGTTACAGGTGCAACCGGCTGCGCACCGCTGAATGTACAGTTTTCCAATACCTCTTCCGGCTCCGTCAGCTGGTTCTGGGACTTCGGAAACGGCAACACCTCCGTACTGGCCAATCCATCGGAAATATACATGCTTCCGGGAAGTTATACCGTCAAACTGGTGAGCTATGATGCGAACGGGAATACCGACTCGGTCATTCAGAACAATGTCATTACCGTCATCCAGCAGCCCCTGCCATCGTTTAACGCAAATGTTACTTCGGCTTGTGAAGGGAACAACAACATCCAGTTTACCAACACCTCGGCCTGGTTCGATAGCTGCCTGTGGGATTTTGGAGACGGGGTTACCTCTTCCCTGCTGAATCCATCACACACCTATACGGGTCCTGGCGTTTATTCCGTTACCCTGATTTGTTTCAATTCCGCCTATGGCTGCCAGGAATCCCACACCCGGAACCAGTATATCACCATCGGCGCAAAGCCGGTTGTTACCGTCAGTGTCAACCGGAACACCACTTGTGATGTGAACCAGCCGTTTAACTTTACGGCCGTTTCCTCCAATGGCATAAATTATCTCTGGAACTTTGGGGACAACACGGGCACCACCCAGCAAAATCCTTCCCACGTATACGGAGCCGCCGGCATCTATACTGTGACGCTCATCACGACCAGCTCCATGGGCTGCCGGGATACCCAGCTGCTGAATCAGTACATCGAAGTCAAAAACAACCCGGTGCCCGGCATGCTCCTGAACGACAGCGCGGGATGCCTGCCTTTCTGGATCACCCACAGCACCATTGGCACATCGTTCTCCTCCTGCCTGTGGACCTTCGGTGACGGAGACAGTTCCGTTAATCCCAGTGCCAGTCATCCCTATCAGACCGCAGGCACCTATACCATTACCCTGTATGTGACCTATTATAACGGCTGCACCAACTCAAACAGTTACAATAACATCCAGGCCTTAACCACGCCGGATGCGTCCATCAGCTTAAACAACAATGAGGGCTGCCGCCCGCTGACCGTGCAATGCGTGAATTCATCCTCCAACGCCACTTCCTACCTCTGGGATTTTGGAGATGGGACCACCTCAACGGCATTTGCGCCTTCCCACACGTATACTCAGAACGGTATCTACTATGTGAAGCTGACGGCTATGAACAGTAATGGCTGCAGCGATGTCACCCTGCCGTACACCGTCAAAGTGAAAGGCCCGGGGGCCAATATATTTGCGGATGTCAACGCCGGATGCCCCCCTTTACTGGTTCATTTCAATGCAAACCCTGTCATGCAGTCATCTTATTTCTGGGATTTCGGTGATGGAACAACCTCCCTGCAGGCCAATCCTCAGCATACCTTTCTGAACCAGGGTACTTATGCCGTCAGGCTGGCGGTGACCAATGCTTTTGGATGTACCGATACCGTTACCACACCCACCTTCATCCAGGTCGCCATGCCATCCGGAAATTTCAATCCACAGGCACCTGTTTCCGGCTGTATCCCGATGACCATCAACCTTTCCGACAATACTCCCGGAGCCGCATCCTGGACATGGGATTTTGGGGATGGCACAACCGGAAATGGTCAACAGGTCACGCATACTTATACCGTACCCGGAACCTACTCCGTTAATCTGAACACCGGCTCTGCGGGAGGGGGATGCTCCCAGACCATTACGAATTTCGCCACCTTTATCGCCGGCGGCGGTGTTGCCGGATTTTCCTACAACCAGTCGCTTTGTCCTCCCTATACGGCATGGTTCCAGGATACCTCCACGAATGCCGTATCCTGGTTCTGGGATTTCGGTGACGGCAACACCTCCAACCTTCAAAATCCCAATCATATATACCTGGAGCCGGGATATTACAATGTTTCCCTGACGATTACCACTGCCGATGGCTGCCAGGTGACCTGCATGCATAATTACGCCATGCATTTTCAACCGCTGATTGCCAATGCCACTGCGTTCACGACGGATACCGCCCTGCCCATGACCGTGAATTTTTATGCGAATTCAACCGGTGCAACCTGGTGGCTCTGGAGTTTCGGAGATAGTACGACTTCCACGCTTGAAAACCCGGTTCACACGTATACCATTCCAGGGCCTTACAACATTACCCTGACGATTGGCAACGACAGCTGCACCTATACCTATAATTATCCACCCACCAATATCGGTGTTGGCAGCGGGGGGCTCAGCAACCAGGTGGATTCGGTACACGCCCCTCCTCCCTATGCAGGTTGCGCGCCCATGGGTGTCAATTTTCACAATCCTTTTTTCAACACGGTTTCCTGGTTATGGGATTTCGGCGACGGGCAAACCTCCACCCTCTCCGATCCCACCCATGTTTATCTCCAGCCCGGTCTTTATGATGTAACCCTATATGCTATACGTTCAAATGGCATCACGGATTCCCTGATTCAGCCCGGGGCGGTGCTCGTCAGCGGAAGCGTGGATGCTGATTTCAACATTGCGTACGCAGGCTCCTGCACGGGCACGGTAGTCAGCCTTTCGGTAACCGATTCAACCATCAGCAATTTCCAATGGGATTTCGGTGACGGAACCGCCTCCACCCTTCCAAACCCGGTGCACACTTACCCGAATAACGGAACCAATTATTTTATATCCCTGTCGGCTTCCGACAGCAGCGGTTGCAGAAATTTCATGACCCAGAGTTTCTTTACCGGTTCCGGTATACCGCTTCACCCTTCAAAGAAAAATGTCTGTGCGGGTGATACGGTGTATTTTGACAGCGGCAATCTGCAATTCAGCAGTTATACCTGGCATTTTGGGGATGGAGATTCCTCCCTTCAGCAACAAGCCTGGCACCTGTACGGCGATACCGGTACTTACCCGGTAACCCTGACCGTAACGGATTCATCCGGATGCTCCATGACTATCATGCTGGCTGACCCGGTGCAGGTTTACAACCCGCAGGCGGCGTTCAGCCTGAACTATGGCGTCAGCTGTGTAGGTTTAAGCGTAACCCTGAACAATCTTTCAGTTCATGCGGACCAATATTTCTGGGACTTTGGTGACGGAACCAGCACCACCCAAACCAGTCCCGTACATGTCTACAACATACCCGGGAATTATACTCTCAGCCTGACAGCCTTTAAAAACAATTGCAGCAGTACATACACGATGCCGGTCCCGGTATTTGTCCCGAATACCACCGTTGATTTTTCCTATACCCAGGACCAGCAATGCCTTCCCATTAACATCACCTGCACGGATCTAAGCACGGATGTCACCTCCTGGTTCTGGGAATTCGGCGACGGGACAACCTCTGCCCTTCAGAACCCGACCCATACCTTTACCACTGCTCCCGCCGGGGATATTATCCTGCATGTGGAAAACGTATACGGCTGCAAGCTGTTGAAAAAACTCCCCAACATCACGGCAACCATTGCTGCCTTTAACCTCAATGACTCTGCCGGGTGCGCTCCGCTGAGCTTGTCCTTTCTTGATTCATCCTCGCATGCTTCTTCCTGGTTCTGGAATTTTGGTGACGGCCAGTCATCCACCCTGGCCTCACCGCTGCACACCTACCAGCAGGATGGTTATTATAACGTGACGCTGATTGTCCAGGGGCCCTCCGGTTGCCGGGATACCATACAGGCTGATTCGCTGGTACATATATCCAGTGTACATGCCGGTTTCATTTCCAATAAAACGGCCGACTGCGCACCCGCTGTCATCAACTTTACGGACACTTCCGTTCAGGCGATTTCCTGGAACTGGAGTTTCGGTGACGGCAGCAGTTCCCAGCTTCAACATCCAACCCATATTTATACGACTCCCGGATGGTATGATGTATCACTGGTTGTGGGCAATGCCGATGGCTGCATGGATTCCATGCTGGTTTCGCAGATGATCAGGGTGAATGGCACCGTGACAGGTTTCATGGCCTCCGGTACAGGCGGTTGTTCACCGGTAACCATTCAATTTACAGACACCTCTGCAAACGCCTTCACCTGGCAGTGGAACTTTGGCGACGGATCCCTGTCTACGGTTACCAATCCTTCCCACCTGTATTCCAGTCCGGGTCAGTACACCGTTTCACTCATCACGGCAGATTCCCTGGGCTGCCAGTCGGTATTCACCAGTCCTTTCACCATCCATGTCAATGTCATGCCTGAAGCCGCCTTTGCCGTCAGCGATTCCATCGGCTGTACACCCCTGCAGGTTCATTTCCAAAACGCGTCCACCGGTTTCGACAGCCTGTACTGGAATTTCGGAGACGGAAATTCCACCGTAAGCACCGGTTCCGTTTCGCATACGTATACCGTGGCAGGTACCTATTATCCCTACCTGGTGGCCTATACGGCTGCCGGATGTTACGATACGGCTGCGAGCTCAAATCCGGTAACGGTTGTTTTACAGCCCACGGCTGATTTTACGGGTGGCAACATCAGGGGATGCGCTCCGCTCCAGGTTTCCTTTACAAACCTGAGCACGTCCGTATCCGGGGGTTCGGCTTATTTCTGGGACTTCGGAAATGGCGACACCTCCATCGTACCCAACCCGGTTTACACCTACCTCGTTCCGGGCATATACACTGTCACGTTAACGGTTACCAACCAGGGCCTTTGTTCTTCCACTTATACGCGTCAGGCTTATATACAGGTATATGACAACAATCCTCCGCCTGTTTCGCCCATCCTGCGTGTTTCCGTTGCCGATGATTCACGCGTGGAGATCCAGTGGCAGAATTCATCCGTAACCGACCTCGGTGCCTACGTGCTTTACCGCCTGGATCCCTCATCGGGTCAGTACGTGCATGTCTTTACCGACACCAATCCGGGCAACAGCTCCATTTACCCTTCCAGTACGTATATAGAGCCGTTACTCAACACGCTTCAGCATACCTATACGTATAAACTTCAGACTGTTGATTTATGCGGTAACGCGCTGCCGCTCGACAGTCTGAACCCCCATACCACCATCAACCTCAGCGCGCAGACACAGGGTAAAAACATCAGCTTAAGCTGGACATCCTACGGGGGATGCGGCATCAGCCTCTATGAAATATACAGGCAGGAACTTGCTTCCGGAAATTACCTCAAAATCGGTGACGTGCCATCCACGCAGCATGCCTGGGTGGATACGGGACTGATCTGCCCGGAGTTGTATGCCTACCGCGTAACGGCAACCAATATATGCGGCAACACCTATACCTCCCACAGCGATACGTCCATGGCCAAACCTGAAAATGCCCTGAATGATCAACACGTGGAAGTGGTGCGTACCACCGTTATCGATGATGAAAACACGCTGACGGAATGGAAGCCTCCGCTTTTATTTCCCGACCAGGTCATCGCTTACAACATCTACCGCTCGGAAAATGAAACAGGACCCTTCACCCTGGTGGGAACCGTCGGTCCTTCCGTATTCAACTTCATGGACCATACGGCTGAGGTGCATGTTCAGCATTACTTTTATAATATCGAAGTGGTCAACAGCTGCAATTCCGAAACCCTGCTCAGCAATATCGGATCTTCCATCCTGCTTTTAGCCAACCCGGAGAATACGGTTACCCGGCTGATCTGGACAGCATATAAAGGCTGGGACAGCGGTGTTGCGCGATACATCATTGAAAAGCAGCGTTCCGACGGCTCCTGGGAAACCATCAAGGTGGTGGATGGGAGTACGCTGGAAACGACAGACCAGTAAACCGCAGCCTGCCGATTATCCTCACCGCCGCCTGATCCGGCGGGCTTAAAAACCTTTCCGTTTGTTCTTCCGATTCCAGTTCACAGCCATGCGCCTCCGGGTCTTCAGATCGGTTTCCGGATCCGGGGGGTACGTTTGGCCATATCGATGGAAGCATTCAGTTCAAACCCGATAATCAGCTGCAACACATTAAAGAAAATCCAGCTCAGGATGACGATGAGTGTTCCGATGGAACCGTAAATTTTATTGTATTGTCCGAAGTGGGTGATAAAGTAATTAAACCCCAGTGAGGTGGCGATCACCAGTATGGTGGCCAGGGTGGAACCGGCCGTCACAAAACGCCATTGCCTTTTCCGCATGGAAGCCGCTGTTCCGTATGTATAGATCATGGAGATGGCTACAAAACACAATGAAATGAGGATGATCCACTGGCCGGCATCGACCAGGAACAGCGGAATCTTTTTGCCCATGATTTTTTCCCTGATGATGAATTTTGCCGCAACCTCCGAACCGATGATCAGCAGAATGACCATAAAGACGAGAACGGCCAGGACAAGCGTCAGCACCAGGGAGGTCACCCGCATTTTAAACGGGGACCTGGTTTCCCGTACGTGATAGGTCTGGCTGAATCCTTCCAGCAATGCAAACACCCCGTTGGTGGAGACGTACAGGGCGAAGAGGAAACCAAAGGATAAAAGCCCCCCCCGCTGGTGACGGATAATGTCATCGATGGTTTTATAAGAAGCCGCATAGGTGTTGGCCGGCAGCAGGGTTTTGATCAGGCCGAGCACCTGGTCCTGGAAACCATGAATGGGAATGTAGGGAATGAGCGTAAAGAGGAAAATAATGGTTGGAAAAAGGGCCAGGAAAAAACTGAAGGAAACCGAACGGGCCCGCATTTGAATATCTCCCTTGCTTAAACCCCGTATAAAAAACTGTGCGACATCATATAAAGGAAGCCCCTCGAATCCTGGCAGGCGGATATGCCTGGTCAGCTCGATCAGCTGGGTGACGACGGGCAGTCTCTCCAGATATTGCAGCATTTTACTCAACGGTACCGGAATTTATCGGACTGCCTTTAAACTCATGTCGAGGCTCCTGAACGAATGCGTCAGGGCGCCGGCGGAGATGAAATCAACACCGGTGGCTGCATATTCTCGTATAGAATCAAGCGTTATACCACCGGAGGCCTCGGTCTCATAACGTCTGTCGATCAGGAGAACCGCTTCACGCAAACCGGCCGGCGAAAAATTATCCAGCAGGATACGGTTCACACCACCTGTTTCCAGAACAAGCCTGACCTCTTCCATGTTGCGTGTTTCGATTTCAACGGCCAGCTCAAGCCTGTTTTTCTCCAGGTAGTTTTTTGCCGCCCGGATAGCCTGGGGAATACCCCCTGCATAATCCACGTGATTGTCCTTGATGAGAATCATGTCAAACAAACCGTATCGGTGATTCATTCCCCCGCCGATCCGCACGGCCCATTTTTCTATCGTCCGGCATAGTGGCGTAGTCTTCCGGGTATCCAGCACGCGGGCCGGGAATCCAGCCACGGCTTCCACGAACCGGCTGGTCATGGTGGCGATGCCGCTCATACGCTGCATGCAGTTCAGCACCAGGCGTTCAGAGGTTAAAACCGAACGGGCAGAACCTTCCACCGAAAAAACAATATCACCGGGTTTCACCTGGGTGCCGTCATCCAGGTGTTTGCGAAACACAACAGCAGGGTCATAAAAGCGGAAAATTTGTTCAGCCAGTTCCACCCCGGCCACCACGCCCTGATCCTTGACGAGGAGACTGGCTTTTCCTGCCGCACCATCGCTTATACAGGCCATGGAGGTATGGTCGCCCCGGCCTACATCTTCCTGGAAGGCCCTGCGGATAAAATCTTCCAGTTCCGGTTTACCGTTCATGAATCAGGTTCATTTTCCTGCAAAGGTATGATGGAATAACCACACGCCAAAGGTTTATGGTTAAAGCCCGGCCCATTATCCATTTCATACCCACCGGAAAGGCCATCAGCAGGAAGAGCCGGGCTATGCGAGGCATACCTGTAACGGGCAACGTCAAAAGGCCCTGACCACTCCGTTTTGAGAAAGAGGGATCATACCTGAACTGGCCCTTTACGGCTGTTCAAATCCGATAAAAATGGAATCTGGGGATGTCCGGCATTCTTTATAAAAAAAGCCGGTTAAAAAAACCGGCCTATAAAATTATTGAGCTCTTTATTCCTTTTCAAAACGAAGTTCCTGGATGTATTCACTGGCCCCGACCTGTTTGATAAAAAAATAAGTTCTGTAATTATTTCCCTGTTGGGTGGTGAGGTTTCCGATGGCATACTTGGCGCCTTCTTTGGATAATCCCTGGTGAATGAGGGTAAAACTGCGGGGGGTGTTTTTAGAGAAAAATTCCTTCAGCACCTGTTCCGCCTGTGCCTTACTGTAAACTTCCTCCTGGTTGCCTATGGTTAATTCCACGTTGGTATTAAAATACTGGGAAATTTCACCCGCTTTTCCGCTCCTGATGGCTGTACTGATGATTTCGTATATATCAGGGGTTGCCATACTGGTAAAGCCTGTGATCAGCAGGAACAACATCAGACCAATTCGCTTTTTCATCTGGAGACAGTTAGTTTTATTCAGGACCACCACATTTAGCAAAAACCAAGCCAACCAGGACATTTACCGCGTGAAAAAACGCCCCTTCCGGAAAGGAGTTGCCCTGGCTTTTCATTTTATAAACTTTTGTTATTCAATATATTAAAAAATACTGAAAGGGGTAATTCAATCATTGGCTGATCCAAAGGTATATGAATTTGGATGTAATAATCGCTTTTTTTTAAAAAAGTTTTCAAATACTTATCATGCTTTTGTTATTAAATTTTTACTCCCCAAAACCTGATGGAGATTTCATCCGGACCCTTTTCATGAATAAGTCAGGCCATAGTTGTTGTCGTGGCGCCGGTAGCTGATATTTTCTACTTTTGCAGCATGCGTCTGCGCCTGCTTGTCATCGGAAAAACCGGCCAGGATTTTATCCGGGAAGGTTGTGAATTTTACCGGAAGCGACTTGTTCATTACATTCCTTTTGAACTCACCTGCCTGCCTGAAGTGAAACGGAATTCCTCCATGACACCGGCACAAATGAAAAAGGCAGAATCGGATATCCTGATGAAAGCGGTGGCTCCTCAGGACAGGCTAATCCTGCTGGATGAAAACGGCAGATCCTTTACTTCGGTTGAATGGGCGGGATTTATGGAAACGGAACTGAATCAAAGCAGGAAGGAATTACTTTTCGCCATCGGGGGCGCCTATGGATTTGATGAACGCATAAAGAAAAGAGCCCATGCCCTGATTTCCCTTTCCGGGCTCACTTTTCCCAACCAGCTTTGCAGGCTGATTTTTATCGAACAGCTATACCGGGCCTTTACCATTATCCGAAACGAATCGTATCATCATACCTGAATGCCGCATACAGGACGAACCATTCAGGCATGCAGCGGGGTATTGAACCGATCCCGAAACGCTTCGCGATCGGGATTCGCAGGAAAATCACAAGCGGGATTCCCGTAGGTACCATTATTATCCTTTGAGCCTGGAATACACCTCCTTGTATTTTTCAATACCCTTTTCCAGTGAATAAAATTTTTCGGCTCCCGCCAGCATGGCTTCCTTGTTGATGGTTGTTGAGCCTTTAAACTGCCGGATGGCCTCCCGGTATGCCTCATCGGTGAACTGACCGATGACGATGCCGGCACCGGAATTCCGGATGATGGCATCCGTATCGCCAATTCCGCTGTTGCAGATAATGGGAATTCCCATGCTCATCATTTCTCCCTGCTTGGTTGGAGATGATGCCCGTTTGGAGAAACTGGGCCTGATAAAAAACACCGTGACGGTCAGCAAACTTAACAAAGCGGGAAGATCAGACCGGGGGGAGGAAGTTATCAGGATTTTACCATCGGGAATATTTTTTTTGCGGGCAGCTTCACCAACCAGGGATGGCGGTTCCTGGGTTATGAACAGAAACCGGGCGCCCGGTTCCGTTTGGATCAGTATTTTAAAAAAATCGAGCATCTCCTCGAGCATGTACCAGGTGCCGATGGAACCGAGATAGCCCAGGATGAAGTCGCCCGGCATGATACCAAGTTTATCCATCCACGCGGACTTTTTGGAAGGATCCACATTTTTGGAGGAAAAGTGTCGCAAATCGGCACAACAGGGAATGACCGTCAATGGCAAAGGATTTTCACCCTTTACTTTCCACGTCTGCAGGAGAGCGGCGGCATTTTCAGTCAGCGTGATGACCTGGTCCGCCTCCGATAAAAACTGCCTTTCCTTTTTCTTAAAATACTTATAAATCAGCCGATACAAGGGATTTCGCAGGTTCCACAACTTTCCCTCCACCCGTTCATCGGCCCAGAATCCCCTCATGTCGAAAATAAAACGGCATCCGGTTTTTTTTTTCAGCCATCTCCCCACCAGGGAGGTAATGTAACTACGGCAATGAATCACGTCAATATTTCTTTCACGCACCAGACCTGCAGCCCGTGAACGTAACCTTTGAATGTCCCAGAGAGTGGCCAGTACCGGCGGATTTTTGGTGTAATAAAGGGGAATCCATTCAATATGACTGGATTTTAAGAGTTCCGCAATCGTTCCGGAATGCTCCCGGTACCGGCTTTTTTTCTCAAAGCTGACCAGTGTGATGCTGTGTTGTGCCGACAGTCCTGTCAGGTACGGGATAACCTGTGACTGACCAAGGGGATCGGTCATTCCATCGTAGGACAGGTAGAGCGCATTCATATTTTTCGTTATTTTACACAAAATTAGAAGAAAGAATTGAAAGGCCGCATCCGGTACAGGCTGATTCCGGCTATCAGTTCCATTCCATTCTGACAGCAGACCGCATGCAATACTTTGGCATAACTGATTTCATTCTTTCCCCCTTGCTGCTTTTTGTATTGTTTGCTTTTTCCTGGCAGATTAAAATGAAGCGGATTGAAAAGGAACCTGAATTTAAATTTTTCCTTCCGGGGCTTATTGTCAAAATTTTTGGCGCCATTTCACTTTGCGTAATCTATGCTCTTTATTACGGTGGTGGCGATACGATCAATTATTATTATGACGGTTTGGTACTGGTCAAACTTCTTGGCAAAAACTGGACAGGCTTTTATAAAATTATTACCGAAGGACCTGGAGATGCCAATTACCTGTACTTTGATGCCGATACCGGCTGGCCCAATTATATCAAGGATAGCCAGACCTTCATGGTCGTGCGCATTGTGTGTTTCCTGGTACTGATTTCGTTCCGGAGTATTCTGGTGGCCAATATTGTGATGGCATGGCTTTCCTTTATTGGCGTCTGGAAATTGTACAAGGTGTTTATCTCTGAATTCCCGGACCTGAAAAAGGAGATGGCCATCGCAACCTTGTTTATCCCGTCGGTATTCTTCTGGGGTTCCGGCATTCTGAAAGATACCATAACCTTCAGCATGATCGGATTTTATGTACACAGTTTCTATTTATTGTTTATAAAACGGAATTTCAGTCCTGGCAGGGTTTTCCTGCTCGTCTCCTCGAGTTACCTGATCCTGGCCATTAAACCCTATATCATTTTGGCGCTGGTGGTGTCTTCACTGGTATGGCTGGCCATTATGTATCTGCAGAAAATCAAAGGTGAAATTGCACGAACGGCTGTGGCTCCGTTTTTTATTATTGTTTCCGCCTTCCTGGGGTATACGTTTCTCAACTCACTGGGCAACCAGTTGGGCGTGTATTCCATCGATAAAGTGCTGGAAAGGGCCGTCATTACCCAGCGCGATTTAAAGGCGGAATATTACCGCGGCAACAGTTTCGACATCGGGGATTTCGATGCCACCTTTTCCAGCATGCTTGGAAAGGCGCCCATTGCCATTGCCTCAGCGCTTTTTCGTCCCACCCTGCTGGAAGCCCGAAACCCGGTCATGTTTATTTCCGCCCTGGAGAACTTTGTCCTGCTGATTTTTACCATACGCGTACTCCTCCGGACCAGGATAATCGGGTTTTTCCGGTATTTTGCCAAGCATCACATGCTGACTTTCTGCCTGGTTTTCAGTTTGTTTTTTTCCTTTTCGGTCGGTATTTCCACCTCGAATTTTGGCAGCCTGGTGCGGTACCGGATACCCATCCTCCCCTTTTTCGTAGCCGGATTATTCATCATATCCCATTATTACAATCTGTCCCGGGAACGAAAATATAGCAGGAGGGAACGGGATATTGAATACATGAAAGAAAGAGGAAAAGGAATAGCCTTAACAACCTGATATTTTTTTCTCAGGCGAAATGTTTGTTAAACCAGTTATGCAGGACAATCAGCAGCCATATCCTGTTATAAAGGTAGTCCTTCCCGGATAAAAACTGGCTGATGAGTTCTTTCACCAAAACATAATCAACCACCTGGTGTTTTTTTACCATTTCTTCGGATAAAAATTCATCAATCAGGTACCGCAATTCATTCCGCAGCCATATATTCAGCGGGATGGCAAAGCCCTGCTTGGGCCGGTCGAAAAGTTCCTTCGGAATATACTGGAACAGGATCTGTTTGAGTATGTATTTTGTAATGCCGTTTTTATATTTCAGATGCGGGGAAAGATTCAGGGCAAATTCCACCACGCGGTGATCGAGGTACGGTACCCGTGTTTCCAGTGAATAACGCATGCTGGCCCGGTCCACCTTGGTCAGCAGGTCATCACAGAGGTAAAATTCCAGGTCGAACAGCGCCTGGGCTTCCATGGCATTGAGCACCCTTTCCTTCACGTGTATGCTTTTGGATTCCTGGGGCTCTTCATAAATGCGCAGCAGGCTGGTGTACTTCTGCATCTCACGGAAATCGGAACCACTCTGATAATCTGGTTTCAGCAAGTCATCGAGTTCCCATTCCGTGAACAGGTATTGTTCCTGCGAAAAAATATGGTTGCGGATTTTCCCGGGATCACGGTAATTGAGCAGGCGGCTGACCCGTTGATAACGGTTAGGCATATATGAAAATAACTTCGCCAGTGGCTTCCGGCTGATTTTCATCAGGGGGTTATCGAGCCATCTGGCCCATTTATAGGCCCCATATCCGAAAAAGAGTTCATCCCCCCCTTCCCCCGACAGCGTAACGGTGACATACTGCTTGGCCAACTTGGACACCAGCATGGTCGGAATGGCCGAGGAATCGGCAAAAGGTTCATCATAAGCCTCGAGCACGGGGTCAATGAGGCTGATGGCATCCTTATACGAAACAATAAATTCATGATGATCAGTTCCGAGATAATTGGCGATGGCTTTGGCGTATTCCGACTCATTGTGCGAATTTTCTTCGAACCCGATCGAAAACGTATTGACCTTGATGCTGGATAAACCGACGGCCTGGGCCGTAACGAGGCTGGAATCAATTCCGCCGCTCAGGAAAACCCCGAAAGGTACATCGCTTTTCAACTGGTATTGAACCGAACTGATGATCAAATCGCTAAGCTTCACCAGCGCCTTCTCTTTGTCTTCAATGACATTGCTGCTGATTTTATTCCGGATATTCCAGTACCGGGTCAATTCCACTCCCGATTTGCTCACCTTTAAATAACTCCCGGGAAACAGTTTGAAAATGTCCTTATAAATGCTGGCCGGAGTCGGTATGTAACCCAGGTGAAGAAAGTCCCTCACGCTGTCCCGGTTCACTTCCTTCCGGACAGACGCGACTGAGTTAAAAGCCTTTAATTCTGAGGCGAAGGCAAAATTCGTCCCGTCCCAATAGTAAAACAGCGGCTTGATACCGAGAC
>CAYWHE010000065.1:0-18915 GCA_964458125.1 uncultured Flavobacteriaceae bacterium
CATCCGCCCATGACCCCATACATCATGCAAAGCCAGCTTGGAATGGCAAAAATCAGGAAGAAGGTATCGTTTTTTTCGAAGAACCCTGCCTTCTTCTGATGGTGATCCTGGTGCAGGTACCATAAAATACCATGCATCACATATTTATGCACCGACCAGGCTAAAAATTCAGTCAGAAAAAAAGCGCAAATGACAAAGAGTATGTTAATGATAATCTGCATTGCAAACCTGTATCAAGATGTAGCTAACGGACTTTAAAATACAGCACCACAAACATCAGCAGTTGCATGAAAAACAGAACGGCTGACAGGGGATTATATTTTCGGAATCCGGCTTTAAAAAACAAAGATAAGAATAGAAAAGATATGAAATACCAACATATATAATTTGTAACCGGAACGGTTGCATTTTCCCATTGCCAGTAGTCGAAACTCATCGCCACAGGTTCCATGAAATAATCGAGTAGTACCAGCAACAAGGCAGCGAGTGCTGACTTTTTCCATATGCTCAGCGACATATAAATAAACAGATTACCAACGAGATAGATCATCATGATCCAGTTCATTCCGATAATCACCGGAACATCCCATAACTTCCAGCCCAGGGTTTTACCGTACCAGTAATTTCCAAAAAGCAAACCGGTACCCGTACCGATGACTTCGGCCAGGAAACCCCCTGAATAAATAATCAGTAAGGCCAGGAAATGGATGGGTTTCCATTCATCCTGGTTCCAGAACAGCAAAGCGGCTGAAAGCAGGAGATTGAACGGGGTATTCCGGATAAAAAAAGACGGATGATCGCCCATCATGCCAATCAGGCCGACGATATGAAAAAGCAGCACCAAAAAAATTGAAACAAGCAGTTTTTTGCTCACCAACCTATCCTGTTTAATCCTTATTTAATTCCTCCTTTACCTTTTCCTTTTCTTCCCGGGAGAGATGCCTGGAGGCCGACAGGTAATCGGCAATATTTTTTTTCAGGCTCCTGCTTACGGAAGAACTCATATTCTTGATTATAAATGTTTTGTCGGCCGCTAACCGGCTGTTGTAATGAAGAGATGGCGGGCAATTTTCCTGGATGGTATAACGAAGGAAGCGCAATTCCAGATTAAGGGAATCGGCCAGGATCGCATTTTCAAGCAATCTCCTTCCAAGATTAAACAACCTGATTTTCTGAGCGGGTTCCCGTGTATGATTGGCCAGGTTAGCTGCGACCGCACCGTAATAGCCATTCAGCACCGTATTGTTTTCCGAATGACTTTCCGACAGCCTGGTGAAGAGTTGTTCACAGGTTTGTTTATCCGTGGTGCACTGGTAATAGTTCCTCCGGGCTTCTTCGAGGGTGATGGTTTGAGCAAAACCACCAAGCAGTTCAAGCAATAAAGAGAGGGAAAGCCATATACTTTTCATGAAAATTAACCCGGATCATTCGTGTCCTGCAAAGATCGTAAATCCCGGTGAAACTACCGGTGATCGATAAATTTTACGGGCTTCCTGCCGGTTTCAGGATTCATAGCCTGTTGGATGCTGGCGATTTCCTCAAAGCGGATGGTGGGTGCAACCCGAAGTTTAGCCCTGAAATGATCGCGTATTTCCCTTTCCAGCCTGTCTCCCGGCGCCCGTGTTCCCACACGAATCAGTATTTCATCGGTTCCCAGTTCATTGGTAAACACCTCCACCTGGTAGTTGACGACAGCTTCCATATGATCCAGTATATCATAAAGGGCAGGTGGATACAAGGTCGTACCTTTGTATTTGATCATTTGTTTCTTGCGCCCGATAATGGGGCCGAGGCGCAGGGTATTCCTGCCGCAGGAGCAGGCGCCTGAGAAATGCCGGCAGATATCACCTGTCCGGAATCGAACCAGTGGCATGCCCTCCACTCCCAGCGAGGTGAAGACCAGTTCCCCCGGTTCTCCATCTTTTACGGGATTTCCATATTCATCGAGAAATTCGGTGATAATCATTTCGGGATGAAGATGGCCTCCTTTTCCAGCCTCACATTCGGTGAAGGCTGTAGCCATCTCCGTGGACGCATAAGTGGAAAACAGCCTGATGTTCCAATTTGATGTAATCCTGCTTCCAAGGGTATTCCATGTAAAATCGTTGTTTCTCACCGGTTCTCCAATGCAGATGGCCTTTTGAATACTGCTGGCCCGGTAATCAATGCCGTGTGATTCGGCATACTCCATCAGTTTGATAAGAAAGGAGGGAATGGTGATCAGTGTATTCGGCCCGATTCTCCGGATAGTGTCCCACTGCAATTCCGGGATACCCGGTCCTACCCTGACAATACCGGCTCCGAGTTTCCGGACGCCCAGGAAGTAGGCCAGTCCGGCCATAAACCGCCTGTCGATGGTCGTCATGAGCTGGTAGATGTCAGTGCTTTTTCCCGTTGCCGTGGTAAAGGAAAGCAGTTCATTGTAAGCCAGACGTTCCAGGTCCTTTTCGGTCAGGATAAAGGTAACCGGGTCCCCAAGCGTTCCCGAAGTGGTTACATAGTCGATGATCCTGTCTGGTGGAACGCAGTAAAAATCCCTGTTGAATTGCTGCAGGTCATCTTTCGTCGTGAAAGGCAAGAGCCTCAATTCATCCAGCCTTTTAATCCCGGAAATATCGATTCCCTTTTCTGCAAAAAGCCGTCTATAAAAAACGGAATGGGCAGCTGCATGTTTCAGCGTTTCGCATAACCCGGATTCCTGGAATTCCCTGATTTCAGCAGCAGATTTTTTTTCAATTTCAGGAATAAACATTCCTTAACTCCTCCTACTGCCAGGGAACAGGCAGGTGAATTTATTTGACTTCGTGTTTGGAAACAACGCTGTTATAATGCTGAACGGTTTTTTTCAATTTGGATTTATACATGCCTTTCATAACCCCGGAGGCTACCTCGCAGGCAACAAATCCAGCGAATAAACCGATTCCGGGACCAAGCAGGTTCCGATTCGGAAAGGTGGTTTCGTAATCGTTGGTATTGTTATCATATTCTTCATGCGGAACAAAAGAAATAATGCACATGATAACACCGGTCACCGACAGGGGGATTCCCACAAGTCCGACAATTTTCGAAGTCGTGCTCATGCTTTTCGCACTTTTATAATCCTTCAGGATAGAAGCATCATTAAAACTCCTGAAGAGGTAATTCAGGCGATTGTCATTCATGCGCATGCCTTTATAATAGTAACCGAAACGTTCCATTTGTATTTCTTCAAAATCCGAGGTGATGGGATTGCTGTATTTATTTCCCCTGTCTCCACCGGAACGGGTATCAATGTTCGGCTCGGCCGGTTTTGGAGGAGCGGGTTCGGATTTGGGGGGTGCGGCCTGCACTTCTATCTTCTCTTCGGTTCCGTTCGAATAGACGACCCTGCTGATTTCCGATCTGTTGGTGACAAAAGTTGGACCATCGGGGTTGTTTGATTTTTTATAGCGGAAGGCATTATCTGTAACTTCAAGTATATTTGCCCGAATGGTATCCCCGTTGTTTTTAATCAGGAGATCCTGGGCAAAACCAGCGCGTATCGTGATCAGGAAAACAATAAGGCAGAGTTTGCAATTTTTCATGGCTAAACGATTTGAAGTTAAAAACGATAAGTTTCCGGAAATGACTTCCTGAAAATCCACAATTTTAAGGTATCGGATTACTGCACCCCGACCAGTTCCACATCAAACACCAGGGTTGCCTTTGCAGGGATAACCGGAGGGTAGCCTCTTTCGCCGTAACCCAGTTCATTGGGTATGATGAGCCTGGCCTGCGTTCCTATATTCATGGCGGCAATACCCAGTTCCCATCCGCGGATGACGCGACCCTGTCCAAGCGGAAAATTCAGAGGTTCACCCCGTTCAACGGAAGAATCGAATTTGGACCCATCCAGCAGGTAGCCGGTATAATGAACCGAAACATTTTTGCCGTTCTCTGCCTTAGCTCCTGTGCCCTGTTTGACCACGATCATTTTCAGACCTTCCTGCAGGGTGACGGTATCCTTACCTGCGATATCGTATGGCTTTGCTGTAATTTTTTCCCTGATCTCCATCAACTCCACTTCAAAAATCAAGGTGGAGTTTGCAGGAATAGATCCTGCAGCCTGCGCCCCATAACCCAGATCAGGCGGTATGGTCAGGATGGCCTTATCGCCCACATGCAGCAAGGCAATACCTTCATCCCAGCCCTTGATCACCTGCCCGGTACCAATGGCAAATGAAAAAGGTTGTCCCCTGTCGCGTGAACTGTCAAACTTTGTTCCATCCGTCAGGGTGCCAACATAATGCACGGACACACGGTCACCCTGTTTAGGCTGGGCGCCAGTACCCTTCTGAATTATTTTGTATTTTAATCCTGAGGTTGTGGTGATATCAGCGGCAGGACTCTGTGCTCTTAAATCCATATTGTTCAGCATAACTAAAGTCAGCAAGAATACATTTTGAATGAGTTTATTTTTCATGGTTTTGCCGGAGTGTTTTTATTTTACGGATATCAGTTCGACCTCGAACAACAAGGGGGTAAAAGGAGGAATCACTCCGCCTGCACCCTGTGGGCCGTATGCAAGTTTACTAGGGATCAGCAGGTTTGCTTTTCCGCCTTCCTTCATCAGGACAATGGCTTCATCCCATCCGGGAATAACCTGTCCCTGGCCAATAGGAAAGGAAAACGGCTCAGGTTTTCCAACCGATGTATCGAATACTTTTCCATCGAGAAATTTACCCGTATAATTCACCGTAACGGTCTTCCCCGCTTCAGCTGGTTTGCCTTTTCCGGCCTGGATCTCCATAAAATAAAGACCGGTAGCGGTTGGCTGAACCGTGATGCCATTCGCTTTCACATATTCGTCAATCGTGGACTGTTCGGCGCTCATGGCCTTATCCGCCTTCGCCTTTTTATCGGCATCATACGCTTCCTTGGTGATAAAGTCCTTCATCTTTACTTCAAAACGGAGTTTACTGCCTTTCTTGATATATTCGGGAAGTTTTTCATGAAAGGTTTTTTCAAACACCGAGTCGGCCGAAACGATAAACTTTGCGCTATCTCCGATGCTCATCATAGCGAATCCTTCCTCAACCGCGCCTTTGAATGAAGGAGCGGCCAGCATGACCTGGAAAAGAGTGTCATTCATTTTGGCCGTGTTAAACAGGAGGGAATCGCCTTCGGTATAATAGGTCATGCGCAGGTTCATGATGTCACCGGTTTTTGGTTTGGCACCGTTGTTCTCCGAATAAAACTGGTACTGCAGACCGTTTGGACTTGTTTTGAGCCCGCCTTTCATACAGGAAACGAAAACACCTAAAGCCAGGAAGGTAACAGGTAAACTGATTTTTCGAAAGTTCATTTAAAATTTGATTGTTTGGATTGTTGTAAATTATGGGGATTTTGCAGCAACCGATTTGCTGATTTTAACAAGTGAAATATAATAGACTGTAGCGGCATTGCCCGGTATCCGGTCTCCGTCACCGGTAAATCCATAGGCCAGGTGTGAAGGCAGGACAGCCACACAACTGTCTCCCGGTCTCATCATGCTGACGGCTTCTTCCATACCCCTCGGCATTTCTGCTTTTCCAAGCGTAAATTCCACGGGTGTACCCTGGGTATTGTAACAGGCTGTGCCATCCAGCAGGGAGACTTCATAATTCAGGAATACGGTATCCGCCGGCTCCGGGAGTAATCCGATCTCACTGCGTTTCATCAACAGGTAACGAAGTCCGGTGCCGGTTGTTTTCATGGTAAACCGGTGCCTTTCCAGGTAAGCATCTATCTGGGCTGATTCGCTTTCAACAAATATCCGGTTTGCATTCACCAGGTGTTCCTTTATTTTTCCGGAATCCTGCTTTTCATCGCGGGTTACATCACCGGCACAACTGCCGAAACAAATCAACATCAACAGGAAAATATAAGAACGAAACATTCCTGAAGGAATGGCTGAACGAAGGTTCATGCTTCCAGTTTTAAACCGGGCAGCAAAGCTATAAATTTATCCACAGTTTGTTGCAGGGATTCAAAAGATTTTCCACCTGCAGCAGCCTGGTGGCCTCCGCCGCTGAAATGGTTTTCTGCCAGTTCCTTCACGGAAAAGCCTTCCTTGGACCTGAAGGAGATCTTAACCATACCCTGCTTTTCTGAAAAAAAGGCCGATAATACAATTCCGCTTATGCCCAACGGGTAATTAACAACACCTTCTGTATCACCGGTCTGGAACTTAAACCTGTTCAGTTCGTCTTCATTTACAGCTATATAGGCTGTGCGGAACCGGGGCAACACAACCATTTTCTCGCTGATACAAAAGCCAAGCAGGCGCAGGCGATTCTCCCGGAAGCTGTCGTAAATCAGTTCATGAATCATGCTGTGCCTGGCACCGGCCTCCAGCAGACTGGCAATAACCCGGTGCAACGATGCACTCATGGACGGAAACCGGAATGACCCCGTGTCGGTCATGATACCGGTATAGAGGCATTCAGCTATCGCCCTGTTCATAAAACCATGATGTCCCAGGGCTTCCATAAAATAATAAACCAGTTCGCAGGTAGCTGCCGCAGCCGGAAAGGAAAAGGTATATTGGCAAAAATCCTTCGGATCCAGGTGATGATCAATCAACACCTTGACCGCACCGGATGCCAGCAACAAGTCACCGAGCTGTTCCACGCGGGAAGCATCATTAAAATCAAGACAGAAAATCAAATCAGCCTTTTTCAAGCATTCTCGGGCAGCATCGGCCTGCAGCTGAAAATTAATGACCTGATCGTTTCCTTCCATCCAATTCAGAAAATCCGGGTAGTCACTGGGTGCAATGACAGCGACCTTGTGGTTTTCCTGCAGCAAAAAATTATACAGGCCAAGCGATGAGCCCAGTGCATCCCCATCGGGTTTAAAGTGGGTGGTGATGACTATATTTTTGGGTACGGCAAGAAAGTCTTTTAAAAAGGCAATTTCTGCTGTTCGGCTGTTGAAATACATTTGTTTTTGCTGTATTGAAAGGCTGGATTAAGGAGTGGCCATCTTCATTTATCGTGAACGCGGTCATCCGGAAAACAGGAACGTGACCTTCGGAATTGCAGGTAATCCCCTACTCCATTTTTAATTTTATATAAAATAAGCGGTCCGTATTTTTAAATGTATCCTGCATGGACAATGAACTTTTCAGTTGCTGCCATTCCATCGTGGGATGGATCAGAATGGAACTATTGGACGCTATCATGGCCAGAACGGGCATGTTGAATCCGTCAACAACTCCGTTCCACCGGAATTCCAGCATTCCTTCGCCGGATCCTTCGGCATGCCGGATTTCAAGTACAGGAATCTTGGTAGAACGCAGGTATTGGTCAAAAACGTATTTCAGGTCCATGCGGGCGCGCTGGCTGATAAAGGCTTCCACCTGGGCGGAAGTAACCGTTTGGTAGCGGAATTCATGCTGAAGGCCTTTTAATATATCAAACCACATACTGTCGTTCCGGATTACATTTCGCAGGGTACTCAATAAAGCCAGCCCCTTGGGATACATGTCTCCGGAGCCTTCCTCATTGACTCCGTAAGGCCCGATGACCGGCTCTCGGTTGCCTATCTTTTTTTCCTGGCCGCGAATATAAGCGGCTGCTTTGGCTGAGTCATACATGCATTCGGTATACAGCACTTCAGCATAGGAAGCAAATCCTTCATGCACCCACATATCGGCAATGTCGCAGGTGGTGATGGAATTGCCCCACCATTCATGCGCACTTTCATGGATGATGATGTAATCAAATTCAATTCCGGCACCTGAATAATCCATGCCGAAATATCCATTCTGATACCTGTTGCCATAGGCCACGCAACTCTGATGCTCCATGCCCAGGTAGGGCGCTTCCACCAGTTTATAACCATCGGCATAAAAAGGATATTTACCAAAATATCGTTCAAAACAGGAAAGCATGGGTTTAACCTGGGAAAACTGCTTTTTTGCCTTTTCCAGGTTATAAGGCATGACATAATAATCAAGTGTCAGGCTGTCACTGCCATTCACATAAACATCATTAAAGTGAACGTAATTTCCGATGTTGATCGTCACATTATAATTGTTGACCGGTTTACTGACAAACCAGTCGTAGCGGGTAAAACCACCGCGCAATTCCTTTTTATTCCGGAGTCGCCCATTGGAAACCTCCATCAGGCCTGAAGGAACTGAGACGGAAATCAGCATGCTGTCCGGTTCATCGGACTGATGGTCCTTATTCGGCCACCACAAGCTGGCACCTTTACCCTGACAGGCAACGGCAATCCATGGGTTTCCATCCTGGTCTTTTGTCCATTTGAATCCTCCATCCCAGGGAAGCATTTTCCCGATTTGCGGGCTGCCCCCGTAATACACGGTCAGGTGATGCCGGGATCCGGAAAACAGGGTCCCTGGAAGATCAACAAAAAAGGCATTGAACTCCCTGCTTATGCCTGTTTCGACGGAATCATCCAGCATCACCTTCCTGATTTCCATATTGCTGAACAGATCCAGTTGCAGCCTGCTTGTATTTTCCGTTACCTTAAACCATATATCGTTATAACCGCTGAGTGACTCGTTCATGGTATCGATCCGGATATCCAGGTGATAGTAAGTAACATCAAAGCAGCTTCTTAAAGGGGACAGGCTCCCACGAAGGGTGTCGGCCCTGCTGAAATGCTTGTTATTATTAAACAACTGGGCCTGGGAATAAAAGGAAGAAAGAACCGAATACTGCAAAAGGAAGAAAACAACAGGGATATTTTTTTTCATCAATGATTTTTAATTGCAGGTCGAAAAGAAATGGTTGTTCAAAAACCGCAACCAGATTTCATACCAGGGTTCATGGCTGTTGCTTCATGTTGACCGTTACCCTGATTTCAATCCGGTTATTTTCGGCATGTTCTTCATCAAGACATAATATCCCGTTTCCGCAGTTATTGAGCAATTTGGTTTCGCCATAACCGCGTGCCTTCATTCGGGACCAGCTGATACCCTTTGAAACCAGGTAATTGTAACAGGCATCGGCACGCTTCTGGGTCAGGGCCAGGTTTTCCTGATCATTTCCACGGGAATCCGTATAAGAGGCGATTTCAATCTGCAAACCCGGATTCAGTGAGAGCATGCCGGCAAGCTTGTCCAGCTCAAGATACGTGGGTTGTTGCAACTCCCAATCCTTTTTTTCAAAGCTAATGTTTTTCCATATTTCAGGCTTATTCAGAATAACAGGTGCCAGCCCGAAATTACGTGACTGAGCTCCCGATTCTCTTTTTCCGATTGTATTCACGGAGGTCACGGTAGCGTAATAATCCGGATGGGAAACGGAAATAGTATACCTGGTGCCGACCCGGAGTGGAAAAGAATAACGCCCGTCGGGATTGGTTGTTATCATCGTATCGGGTTGTCCGTCCGTCTTTAACGTTACCCGTATGCCCTGCAGGGGCTGGTTGTTGAGGGATTCGTAAATAATTCCGGATATCGTTAAGGACGGGAGGCCCTTGGTAAATTCATAGATTTTATCCACACCGCCCATCCGGTTGGAAGAAAAAAATCCTTCCATATCCAGTGAGTCCACAATGTACCCGCTGTCGTCAAATGAGGTGTTGACAGGATAACCCAGGTTCACCGGGTTGGACCAGTTGGTTCCGTCATAAATGGATTCGTAGATGTCGAGTCCGCCCAAACCGAAATTTCCGTCGGAGGAAAAGTACAGGATGGAGTCGTTATGAATGAATGGAAACATCTCATTTCCCGGTGAATTGATCTGAGTTCCCAGGTTCTGGGGTTTTCCCCAGCGTCCATTCACCCATCGAACCACATACAAATCGGTTCCGCCGTATCCCCAGGGCATATCCGATGTAAAATAAATGGCTGTTCCGGCGCTGTTGGCAACGGCATGTCCCACGGAATAATCATCACTGCAAAACGGCATTTCACCGCTTATTTTCCAGCCATTTCCTTCCGGTACGCATTTAAAAACTTTTAATACATTGAAATTCTTTTTATTCTTTTCAATGGAAGCGGATATGGTCGTGTAGTTGTTTCGGGTCAGGAACATGGCCGATCCATCTTTATTCAGGGATGCGGGGCCGTCATTATAATTTCCATTCACGTCTCCCCTGATCAGCTCGGGGTCCAGCCAGTTTCCCCTTTCCGTTTTTTTGGAATAGTAGAGATCGGTGAAACCTTTTCCATTCCATGGGTTACGCAGGTTTTTTCCATTTGTGGCCTTCCGGTCGCTTGAAAACACAATACCCGAGCGGTAAAAGGATGGAGCAAAATTGGATTCTCCTCCGGTATTTATTTTCAGGATGGAAACCCGGTAGCGAGTGGTATCACGAAAAATGTTAGAAAGGGACTCACAGGATTCCATTAATTTCTGCAGTCTGTAATCGGCACGCGTATAATGGGAATAAATCTCCAGCCAGTTTTTTGCTTCCTTGTATTTCCCATTGGTCATCAATACCTGGGCATAGTAAAGTTTATCAATTGGACGCTGCTGCCTCACATTCATCACTTTCCTATACCAGTTTTCGGCTTCCTGAGGCTGGCAGGTCTGACGCAGACAATCGGCCAGCCTGATCATGGCTGTTGCGTTTTTTTGCCTGGACAATACTTTCTCGTATACCGGAATGGCATCGGCAAACGCGTTCTGTTCATAAAAATCATTGGCTACGCGCATCCGGTAAGCCGAACAACCTCCGAGCATCAATACCGTGGCAAGCATTACCGGAACGGACCCAAACCTGAAGAACCTGTGCATCATCCTTAAAAATATCGGGGATTTTTAATTTTCAAAATATTGTAACCAAAATCATATCCAAGCATGATTTCATGTGATCCCGACTGATAGTTTCGAAGCCGGCTCAGGGTAAGATCATAGGAATAACCCAGCCTGAACTTTTTATTGATCTGATACTCCACCATGAGTACAATGGCATCATTTGAACGGTAAGTGGCTCCCAACCAAAGGATATCGTTTAAAAGAAAATTCATGTTGAGATCATATTGTATGGGAGCGCCATTCACATATTTTAACAAGACCGATGGTTTGATCTTCAGATCCCTGCCGGCATAAAAGACGGCACCTGTTGACAGGTAATAATGCCTGGTCTGCCGGAAGGCATCCTTGATCTCCACACCCATTGTCCGGTCAGGATCATAATTCATCAGGTGGGGCACTGAAATTCCTGCAAAAAAACGCTCCCGGTAATAATAAATACCGGCACCGAAATTAGGCAACAGATTGGTTTGAGTATTCAGATCAAAAACCTGGTCATTGCCGTCCCAGACGGTAAGATCCGATAACCTGGATTTGATGTAGGAAGCCCCGAACTGAATGCCAAGTGCTAGTTTGGCGCCTTTCATCGGAAGATGGTAAGCATAGGAACCATAGATATCGGTTTGTGTGGTAACCCCTATATGATCATTGGCAATCATGAGCCCGAGACCTATTTTTTTGTTCTTCAACGGACCGTGAATGGAAACGGACTCAGTAACCGGAGCTCCCGGGAATCCTGCCCATTGTTTCCTGAACATGGCCGCCACACTGGCATAATCCTTACTTCCGGAATAGGCAGGATTCAGAACCAGTCCGTTAAACATATACTGGCTTAAAACGGATTCCTGCTGTCCATAACCCGCCGCCGCCTCAAGTACTGCAACCAGGAATAAGATATATTTCTTGAAGGTGTTCATCGCTGTTGTTATCGTCTGAGATCCACAAATCCCCTGATCAGGATCGGATGGCTGTTAATTTTCAGGATAATAAAATAGGTTCCCTCCGGAAGCTGTTTCCCGTCATTGGATGTGCCGGTCCAGCTGTTATCATAACCACTTTTTTCATATACAAGATTTCCCCAGCGGTTATAAACGGTGAGGGTATTGTCCGGGTAATCCTCCAGGCCCCGAATAACGAAATAATCATTTTTACCGTCACTGTTGGGAGAGAATCCGGAAGGCAACAGCACATCAGAGAGGCAGGAGTTGGGATCAAGAACTTCGATCCTGACAAAATCCGTATCGGTACAGTTTCCGTTCACCACAACCCATTGAAAGGTATTGATGCCGAACTGCAGATTACTCACCCGGGTGGTGGGATCCAGCGTATCCTTGATGATTCCGCTGCCGTTCACCAGGGTCCAGAATCCATATCCGAAAAGTGCAGGTGTGGCGGTCAGCCGGGCTGTATCTTCACAGGTACTCAGGTCAATGCCTGCTATGGCTTTCACCTCTGTGGCAACCGAGATGGTAATGGAGGAAGTATCGTAACAAATACCATCGGTCAGAACCCAGTTTAATTGTACATTTCCATTTGAAAGCCCATGGATATAGGTGGATGCGGAGGCGGAATCCGAAAGTACTCCGGATCCGGACACCACCTGCCAGAATCCGGATAAACCGGAAACCAGGGTGTCGGCATTCAGGGAGGTACTGTCAACCCCGCAAATGGTGAAATTGGAGCCGGCATGCGCATGGAGCTGCGGCGGTTCCAGCAGCGAATAGGAGGATGCCACGCTACACCCGTTCTGATCGGTGATGATAACCGTGTAAACTCCGGCGGATAAACTGTCAATATCTTCGGTTGTGGCCTGGTTCGACCAGTTGTATGAATATGGAGGGGTTCCCCCGGAAACAGTCAGATCCAGCATGCCATCCGCAAGACCGTAGCAGGAGACATGAAAGGTGTCGTTCAGGAAAGGTGAAACGGCAAACCTCGTGATGGCTGAAGGCTGTATCAGGGTAGTGCTGTAAATGGCCAGGCAGCCGGCATTATCCGTAATCGTAACCGTATAGGTGCCGGAGGTCAATCCGGTAATGTCCTCTGTAGTAAGGCCGTTTGACCAGTTAAACGTATAGGGTGGATTACCCGCCGATACACTTATATTAATAGATCCGTCAGATCCATTATAGCATTTCACATTGGCCGAATCAGTAACAACAACCTCAGGACCGGCAAGGTTGCTGATATTGGCAGCATCAATTTTGACACAGCCGTTATTATCCGTTACCGTTACGGGGTAACTACCCGCAGTCAGATTCTGAATACAGGTGGTGGTAAACCCGTTCGACCATATAAAATTATAAGGTGATACTCCCCCGCTAATGGAAATACAGGCAGATCCGTTAGCCGACCCGCAGGTAGCAGGCACCGTTGAAATAGCAATCACAATATCACCCGGCTGTGTGATGGAATAGGAAAATTGCGTGGTGCATCCGAACTGGTCAGTAACTGTAACTGTATACGTGTTGGCGGAGAGGTTCTGGATATCCTGGCTGGTCATCCCGTTGCTCCACAAATAACTGAAAGGGGAAGATCCGCCTGCTATGTTGATCTCAATGAATCCGTCTGTTCCGTTGAAACACGTCACATGCTGGGTTGTATCCAGGCTGATGACCGGTGCCGACGGGTTGCTGATCTGCACGATGGTATCCAGCGTACACCCGTTAAAATCCGTAATTGTCACCGTATAGGTACCCGCGGCCAGTCCGCCTATTGAATCGGTTGTTGCACCGGTCGACCAAAGGTATGTGTAGGCTGGTGTTCCTCCTCCGGAAAAAACATGGGCGGTTCCGTCTGATCCCGTACAGGAAGCAAAGGAAGTGACCAATGAGGCGGATAAAACCGGTGGTTCGGTTACCTGCGCGCTGACGGTTCCGGTACAGCCATTGGCATCCGTTACCGTAACCGTATAAATACCCGGACCAAGCTGCAGGTTGTCCTCACTCGTGGTCCCGTCGGACCAGAGGTATGAATATGGCTGCAATCCGCTCGTCACCTGAATATCGATGGAACCGTCAGAGAGACCGAAACAACTGATGTTTAAAACGGTCAGCACAGCCGGAACCGGCGCTGAAGTACCTGCAACGGTACCGCTTGCAGTCGATGTACATCCCTTGCTGTCGGTCACCGTAACAGTGTAAACGGCAGGCAGGAGACTGGTCAGTGTACTGGTTGTCTGACCAGTATTCCAGATATAGGTGTAACCACCGTTTCCACCGGCGGCAGAAGCGGTTGCGGATCCGGAAGCCGACCCGCAATTGGATGGAGTGGTGAAAACCTGGGCTGTCAGCTGTGATGGTGCATTTACAATTGCCGTTGCCGTTGCCGTACAACCGTTATCATCAGTAACGGTTACCGTATAAGTACCACCGGGCAGTGCTGTTGCATTCTGGCTGCTGCTTCCGTTGGACCACGAATACGTCAGCGGAATCGCCCCCCCGGTAACAGTGATGGAAACAGATCCGTTTGACTGTCCGAAACAGGTTACATCGATTACCGATGACACGGCAATCACCGGACCTGTCGCATTATTCACTGTATCTGACCGCGTAATCGAACAGCCATGCGCATCGGTTACCGTCAGGAAATATATTGCCGGCGCCAGGTTGCTGACAGAGCTGGAAGTGGAGGTGGTCGACCACAGGTAGGTGTAGGCTGGCGTTCCTCCGGAAACCGATGACGAAACCGATCCGTTCGCCAGTCCGCAGGTGGCATCAAGGGCGGTCAGGGTCAGGGAAAGGGCCGGCGGCTGAGAAATTATAAAAGTGGCTGTATCCCCGCAGCCGACCGAGTCGTAAACAAAAACGGTATACGTACCGGACAAAACATTCAGCAAATCCTGAATGGTTGATCCGTTGGACCAGTTGTAGGTATAATTGGTGTAGCCCCCGTTGATTTGAATATAAACGGCCCCGGAAAGTCCCCCGTTGCATTTTACCTGGACAATTGAATCGAGGGTAATGACCGGGTTTCCCGGATCCACAAGGGTCACGGAAGAATCCTGCTGACAACCACGGCTATCGGTTACGGTAAGCGTATAAGTACCCGGTAATAAGCCTGAAATTCCTCCTGTTGTATTACCATTGCTCCACAGGAACTGGTAAGGACCTGCTCCTCCAGTGATATTGTTGATCAGAACCGATCCGTTTGCCTGGCCACAGGTCGGATTCAGGGGATTCCAGAATATAGTGATGGGAGCAGGTTCAATCAGCGTAAAGGATTTAACGGTAATGCAGTTGGTGGAGTCGGTGACCGTGATGGTGTAACTTCCCGCCGCCAGGCCGGTGAGGTCATCGGTGGTATCTCCGTTTGACCAGTTATAGGTATACGGAGGCGTCCCGGCTGTGATGGTATTGAAAATAAATCCGTCATTGCCGTTATTACAGGAAATATCAGCCAGGGAGTCGGTTGTGATGACCGGACCTCCCAGGTTGCCGATCGCAATTACCTTGCTTTTTACACAACCGTTTGAATCGGTAACCTGTATGGTATAATTGCCGGCAGGTTTCCCGTTGATGCTGTCTGTTGTGGAACCAGTGGACCAGGCATAGGTATAAGGGGTAATGCCTCCTGTTACCAGCACAGATATGCCCCCGTTACTGTTGCCGCAATTCGCCGGAATAACAGTTTCATTGATTACAATCAGGGCCGGTTGGTCTACAAAATACGAGGAAGTGGACGTGCATCCGTCCTGTGCAGTAACAGTTACTGTATACGTTCCGGAAGCTACATTGAAATTATCCTGGCTTGTTTTCCCGTTTGACCAGGAATACGTGTAAGGTGAACCGCCCCCCGTGACGGTGATGTTGATATCCCCTGAACTGCCACCGGAGCAGGTAACCGGAACGATCGAAACAAGGGATATAACGGGTGCATTTGTATTGCCTACAACAGTGGAGCCTGTCCTCGTACATCCATTGGCATCGGTTACGGTGACTGAATAGGTGCCGCCCGGAACCGATGGATTGGAGGATGTTGTTGTGCCATTTGACCAAAGGTAGGTTAACAGCCCGGTACCCCCGGTGGCGCTCACCGAGGCGGAACCATCAGACTGGTTGCAGGTGGCTGAAGTATTGCTTAGCGTCAGCGAAATCTGGCCGGGTTGGGTGACCGCCGTGGAAAAAACGGCAATGCAACCCACTGAATCCGTAACCGTTACCGTATAGGTTCCGGCAGTCAGTCCGGAAATATCCTGGGTGGAATTCCCGTTTGACCAGGCATAAGCAAACGGGGAGGTTCCGCCGGCAACCGAAATATAGATCTGGCCATCGCCCCCCCCAAAACAACTCACATTATTTATGCTGTCGGGCAATATCGAAGGATTGGTGGTATTGGTGATGGTGGTGACGGCTGTTTTTGTACATCCGCTGGCATCCGTCACCGTTACAGTATAATTGCCGGCCCCCAGACCGGTATTCGTTGCCGTCGTTTTGCCGTTGGACCAGACCAGGGAATAACCGGGAGTTCCTCCTGAAACACTCACTGTTGATACCCCGTTGTTTCCGCCGCATGTTGCATGATTATTCGCAAAGGTGAGCAGGAAAGCAGGCGGATCCGTTAAGGTGGTGTCAAAATTAATAATACAGCCGTTCGCATCGGTAACCGTTATAGTATACGTACCAGCAGGAATATTTGTATTGTTTTTGGAAGTTTTGCCATTCGACCAGGTATAGGTATAAGGAGCAGTACCGGCGGTAACCGTGAGGGTAATCGAGCCATTCGATCCGCCAGGGCATAAGGGACCGGTTAAGGTATTGAGGGTAACAACAGGCCCTCCTGTATTGCTCACCGTGACCGAAGCGGTTTTCGTACATCCCAGCGAATCCGTCACGGTGACGGTATAGGGTCCGGCCACGAGCCCGCTGTCGGATGCATTGGTTGAACCCGATGACCACAAATAGGTATAAGGAGATGTTCCGCCGGATGGAGCGGCATTCACCGAACCATTGGCCGAACCGCATGTTGCATTCACGGAAGAGGTACTGATGGAAATGGCTGATGGCTGGGTTAAGGTGGAAGAAAAGGTTTTCGTGCAACCGATGGCATCGGTCACGGTAACCGTGAAGGTGCCTGCTGCCAGTGTATCAATATCCTGCGTGGTCTTCCCGTCAGACCAGGTATACGTATAAGGAGATGTCCCGCCTGAAACATTGATATTTATGGATCCGTCATTTCCTCCATTACAGGTTACATTGGTTTTTGAATTTAGCGAAACCGAAGGCCCTGCCGTATTGGTAATGGAAGATGCTGCTGTTTTGGAACAGGAGGAGCCATCTGTAACCGTTATGGTATAGGTTCCAGGGCTGAGACTGGAAATGGTATCATTCACCGAACCGCCGGACCAGAGGTAAGAAAAGGTTCCCTGTCCGCCGGAAGCCGAGACGATGAGGATGCCGTTTGCCAGCCCGCAGGACGCATTCGTCTTGGTAATGTTTACGGTAATGGCAGGAGGTTGGGTGATCAGGGTGTCGAATACAACACTACAACCGGACGTATCGGTAACCGTGACGGTATAGGGTCCTGATGCCAGTGAGTTGATATCCTGTGTGGTGGCTCCATTGGACCAGGCATACGTGTAAGGAGATGTCCCTGAAGTTACGGCAATATTTATGGCCCCGTCATTTCCTCCGTTGCAGGTTACCGGAGTCAGTGAAACAAGACTGACAGAAGGCATGCCATTGTCCAAAACGGATGTAACATCCGTTTTGGTGCACCCGCTGGCATCCGTAACCGTTACCGAATAGGTTCCGGCAGATAATCCCGTGGCAGTGGCCGTTGTTTTACCATTGGACCACAGGAAGGTAAATGCACCGGTTCCGCCGGCAGGCGTAGCGGTGGCGGTTCCGTTAGCCTGGAGGCAAGTGGCGTTCGTTTTACTTAAAACAATGGTGATCAGGGAAGGCTGAGTGACAGTTGATGCCAGGGTGCCGGTGCAACCGTTGCCATCAGTCACTGTTACTGTATAGGTTCCGGCTGCCAGTGCGCTGATGTCCTGCGTGGTGGCAGTCGTCGACCAGGAATAGGTAAACGGAGCGGTTCCACCGGAAACGGAAATGTCGATGGTTCCGTTGCTTCCACCGTTACAGGTTACATTGGTGCTTCCGTTCAGGGAAGCGGTCGGGCCTGCAATATTGCCGATTACTGAAGTTTTTGTTTTGGTGCATGAATTGGCATCCGTAACGGTAACCGTATATGTTCCAGGAGCCAGGCCTGAAACGGCCGCTGTCGTTGCCCCGCTTGACCAGGAATATCCATACAATCCGGTTCCTCCGGTGGCCGATGCGGAAAGCGTTCCATTGGCATTCCCGCAGGTCGCATTGGTTTTGGTGATGGTGACCGTGATCACTGCAGGCTGGGTCAGCAAGGTATCAAAGGCCGAAGCGCAGTTATTGGAATCAGTCAGGATCAGGGTATAATTCCCGGCAGAGAGGCCCGTCAGGTTTTGCGTGGATGCACCATTCGACCAGGAGTAAGTATAAGGGGTTGTTCCTCCCGAAACAGAAACCGTAATGGTACCATTACTGCCCCCGTTGCAACTGACATTCGTGAGTGAACCAAACGTTATGGCCGGGGCCCCGGCATTTGAAATGCTGACCGATGTACTCATCGTGCAACCATTGGCATCCGTGGCTGTTACCACATATACATTCACCGCCAGGCCTGAAATCGAGGATGTGGTGGCTCCGTTACTCCATAAATAGGTAAAGCTGCCGGTACCACCGGATGCCGTTGCGGATGCCGAACCATTGGCATTTCCGCAGGTGGCATCCACCTTGTTTTTGCTGATGGAAATAGCCGTGGGTTCGGTAAGGACTCCAGACAGGGTGGCCGTGCAACCATTGGCATCCGTTACGGTAACGGTATAGGTTCCCGATGTTAATCCGGTAATATCCTGGATGGTATCGCCGGAAGACCATAAATAGGTAAAGGGCGATGTACCCCCGGTTACGGTAATGTCAACAGAACCGTCATTACCTCCGTTACAGCTTATGTTCACAGCAGTATTCAGCGAAACGGCGGGACCTACAATATTTATAATCTGGGAGGTAGCCGTTTTGGTACATCCGTTTGCATCGGTAACGGTGACTGTATAGGTTGCGGGTGCAAGGTTTGTAACTGAAGCGTTAGTATTTCCGCCCGACCAAGCATACGTGTATCCTCCCGTACCACCGGAAGGGGA
>CAYWHE010000066.1:0-18822 GCA_964458125.1 uncultured Flavobacteriaceae bacterium
AGACCAACAGAAGGAATATGCGCATGCAACTGATTATGACCAAAGGTGAATTGCAGGCCCGCGGCATGATTGAAGGAGATATCATCGATTCCCTGGTGTTTTATATCCGTTCCCTGAGCGGTGCATCGGCTGACACTTTTGGTGGCTTCACCATTCAGGTGGCCAACCTGACCACGCCAGGGTGGAGTTTTCCCGGAATTCCCAATGCCTGGGCCCCTACGGGTCCTTTTACCACCATCTTCGGACCAACCACGTTGGATATCCGTAATGTACAGGCCACGCATCCGAATGCCGTACCTTCTGTAACGGCCGCCAACCAGGGACAGCTTTCATTGGTTTGCATTCCGAACAGCTTTGTCTGGAATGGTGTGGATGACATCGTGCTGGATATCTGTTTCAATAACCGGTTGGTTCCTTCCCCGCCTCCAACACTCGTCCAGCTTAGTCAGACTCAGACCACCGGTTTCAGACGCCTGTGTTTCGCCAACAACACCAGTTCACTGGCGGCTGCCCCCTTATGCGGAGTGAACTTTCCGCTCCCCACCACGGTTGGTAACATTGCGGCTGCCAGCGACTACCGTCCGAATGTGACGTTTAAATTCAGGCGCCCGTTGAGCAAAACCGTTATCACCATGGCTGGTGATTCCGGATCTGCCGGAGGGCAATGGGTCAATAACGGTTCGTTTACAGCCGGCTGGAGTGAGGTTAAATTCCAGGGCAGTACGGCGGCCCAGATTATCGGCGGAAGCAACAATACCACTTTTTGTGATCTCACGGTGGAGCAGACGTTAAATGCAGTGACCATGCTGCGGGATGTAAACGTGGATTCCACCCTGCGTATGACCAGCGGGGAGCTGACGCTGAACAGAAACCTTCTGACACTGAACTGGAGCAGCCCTTCCGGTATCGTGCGCACCAGCGGCTGGATTAAAAGCGAGGATCTTCCGCCCGGAAATTACAGCCGTGTAGCCTGGAACATGGGCAGTACTACAGGCAATTACATTTTCCCCTTTGGCGTCAATTCCACAACCTATCTTCCTTTCGGATTTAACCACAGCGGTAATGCCGGCCTCGTTACGCTGGCCACCTACCGTTCAGCGGTGAACAATACACCTTATCCCGTTTCCAGCGGGCCGTTCACGATTCCCGTACTGCATATGAACGGGCAGTCAACCGGGCTTGATATCAGCGTGAGTGACGTGGTGGACCGTTTCTGGGAAATCAATAAAACCGGCAGCCTGGTCAATGCCACCTTATCCTTTACCTATAAACCAACCGCTGCTCCTGCCGGAGAAGAACCTGCCGGCGGACCTTTTACGTATACAGCACAACGCTTTCAGAACCCGGGCGGGGGAGGAAGCCTGATGGGCGGCTGGGCCAATAAGGGCGGAACCAGCACGTCCGGAAATGTATCCGTAGTGCTTGTCAGCGATCCGATCAGCGGTCCCTGGACCCTTGGAAACGTAGCCAATCCATTACCGGTTGAACTGATTAATTTTGATGCTTCCCTCATCGGCGACAGGGTCAAAACCTACTGGGCAACTGCCTCCGAAATTGATAATGATCGATTTGAGGTGGAAAGGACCAGTAATCTGAAGGAGTATGATTTTATTGCCTCCGTACAAAGCAAGGGCCGGAGCAGCTGGATGCAATCCTATGAGGCATGGGATATGAATCCCCTGATCGGACTTCAATACTACAGGCTCAAAACAGTTGGAACCAACGGGGATATAGCCTATTCCAAACCTGTTCCTGTGCGCATCAGCAACCTCTCCGGCCTGGAAATCGAATTCATTTACAGCCACTCGGAAAATGCAAGCCTCTCGGTTAACTTTAATTATACCAGCGATAAACCTTATAGTATACGCCTTTCCGATGTATTCGGAAGAACGCTCTATGACAAGGAAGGCTGCGGCGCCATTCCCGGTCCCAATACCGTAAACCTGGACCACCTTCTTCAAACAAAGGGAGTCTATTTCATTACCATTCAGAATTCGGAATCCAGGGACGTGAAAAGTTTCATTTATTGATTCCCGCTTAAACTGCACTGCTATTCTTCGGGGGCTGTCCTTTACGACCGCAGCCAGGCAGGTTTGCTTCGGAGCAATCTTTTGTAAACGGGACATGTTTCCTCATGTGCCCCGGGCAGGTAACCGGTGCTGAGCAGGAACTCATTGACGATTTCACCACCGGTAAAACGGAATGTTTTTTTAAAAAGTTTAACCCATTCTTCCTTCGGTTTTGGATGATGATGGTCCAGCCAGTTTTTAAAGGATCCATATTCCCGCCGGAGCTGTACTATCGTTTTGGCATTTTCAACAGCTGCATGCACTTTCAGCCGGTTCCGGATAATGCCCGCATCCTGCATTAAACGGCTGATATCCCTTTCCCCGTAGGAGGCCACTTTCCGGATGTCGAATCCGTGAAAGGCCTTTCTGAAATTTTCCTGTTTTTTCAGTATGGTAATCCAGCTTAAACCCGCCTGGTTAATTTCCAGCATGAGGCGGCAGAATAATTCATGGTCCTCAGCAATGGGAAAACCATAATGGCGGTCATGGTATTCCTTATGCCATACACGATCCTCCTTTTTCAGGTTTTGAATTAATTCACAATAGCTCATGGAGTCGGATTTTCAGTTTGATTTGGATGGCAGTGATGCAGGAGTTGGAATAGGATTTTGCAGCAAATCGGTTCGTTTGCCTGATGTCCGGGGGGTCTACCGTTCAGCGGGCAAATATATATTTTTCAAACAAATGTTTACGGAATTGAACCAGTGAACGAGTCAGGCAGGGGAAAGGCTGAATTAGTACTTTTTTTTCCTTAGGCCATTTGCCGAAAAATAAGTAAACCCCGTCAACTAATCATTCACGGTGGCATTTCCATATAAACGGCTGTTTCTTTGTGTAAAAATAATCCCCATGTCATTCTCTACCCAGGTTCCTTCCTTTGCAACCAATATCCAGAATTCAGCTTCATCCATACAATTTAACGTGCGATCCGGGCTGCAGCAGGTCTCCGTTACCATCAGTGCCGATGCACGGACCAGGAGGCCCAATTTTACCAGGATCGGACTGAGGGCCCTGTTTAGTATCATGCGGGACTGCCAATGGAACAGTGAAACCCGGCGCGGGCATCGTATCCAGCGAATCACCAGGATCGTTCAGCCCATGCGCTTTACACTGGGCATTCAAACCTTCTACCAGCAAGACTCCACGCTGGATTCGGCTTATGGACGAGGAACAACCGGAGCTGACCGTGCCGATGGCAATACTTCCCTGGGCTTCCATGAATCCCAGCATGGAGCCCTGGCACTGAATTACATCAATACGCATGCATTGCCTGTACTGAACGTCCAGGTTGGCATGACCAGGACCCAACTGGTCCAGCAAATGCATCAGTTTAACCGGGAGCTCAGGCATTATAACCGGACACTTGAATACATGGAAATCCAGGAGGTGGACTGCGTGGGTGTCAGCATGGATGAGCATGTCTGCAGCAGGCCTGCTCCCGTTCATTAATATGGAAGCGCGAGGAAAATTTTATTTTTTAACCGGAAAGCCTGCCATTTAAACCGTTGCAAATACAGGGGAGAAAAAGGTGGTGACCCCGGAGAGACTCGAACTCTCGACCCGCTGATTAAGAGTCAGCTGCTCTACCAACTGAGCTACGGAGTCAGGCCTTAGGGCTGTTTTTATTCATCAATTAGATACAGTTTATTGTCTTCCACGAGATACATCATGGGAGCTATCTGTATTTTGGGATATCGCAAACGCAGCCGTTTGGTTTCACTGAGAATAAAATCAATTTCGTTGCCGATTTCGAACATGGGTGCAAAATTCATGAAATGGTCTTCGGCATCTTCCTTTTTCCAGCCGGCAATTTCCACCAGGCCGTTGACGATATCGCTTTTCCTTGAAATGATGTTTACCATCCCGCAGTGGTTATGCCCGATCAGGGCAATGTGTTTAACATGTCCCACCGCAATGGCAAAGGAAACTTTAAACTCGCTGTAGCGCAGGTTAGCTCCTCCGGACCGGATGATGAACGCAAAATTATCCGGCATGTGCAGGTGCTTCCTGTTGTCCATGCACATGCCAACCAGTAATTCGGCCTTTGAATACTGGTCAAAGGACCGGTCCAGGTTGTGATACTCCAGTAACTTGCCGATGGGTGTGTCACGATAGACCGGAAAGATGTCTTCCTTTTTCGAGATGTCGATGAGCTTTGGCATAACAACAGGTGGAGCCGTGTTCATGGTGCTTGTTTGGCCCAAAAGTAATAAAAACATCCCTTGGTTGTGAACTCCTTAATTTCCTTTAAAGCGGAACTTGGACAGGAGCACCTTTCAAGGTTGAATGCCTGAGCAATTATATACCTGTAAAGGATGGCAGTATCAGAAAGAAACTGCGACTGTGATGGTATCCAGGGGTACCAGTAATACACTGTCTTCAGGGCTATTGATCAGGTTACCGCCTTTCTGATAATAATACCAGTAACGAAGCCGGAACGGGTTTCCGTTCTGAACCGAACTAATAGTGGCTATGCTGATGCTGGTATCGGTCTGCATCCCTGTTGCATGAACAGGTAAATCAGCCGTTTGGGTTGCGTGATAAAGAGGATAGATACGGATAAAGTTGAAGTAATCATTACTGTCTGCAGGCATTGTGTTTTGAATATGAAAATTCACAAAAGAAACTGCCGGAATCACAATGTCCTGGGTCAGGTTGACTTCACCATCATAGATGGTAACTGGCAAATTGATGGAACCGTTATGGTAAGTTTTCCCGTTCCCCAGGTCCTGGAAACTCATGTAGTGATCCTCATAGCTCAGCTGGTAATATTTAAAGGATCGTTTGGGAAGGGAAACGTTTGCAGAAAATTCAAAATGTCCCTTTTGATCAACCAGGGTCGTTCCGAGAACCTCATATTGGCCGGAACCTGTATCGTATACAACAAACAACGATACTTTTGCACCTTTGGCTGCGGTTTTCGCCAGGTCGTTGTAATGAGCACGACCGCTGACAGAAAGCCGCTGCCTGTCTTTTTGACAACCGGTTAATAAAAGAATTAAAACGGGCAACAAAGCCAGGTGAATGCGGGCGGGTGTTTTCATGTCAAAATATTTTATCTGATAGGTTGAATGCGCTGCTGTCTGCAACGGGGTTATTCACTCACGAAAATAAAAAAAAATGTTCATGCTTTCATTACAGGAGAAATTTTGACAGGCTGACAAGGACTGCACATTTCCAGGCAGCCCTTGACAAAAGTAATTCCGGTTCGAATGTGGACTCGCCAGATCCTGGGTATGACCGGCAGTTTCTACTACCTGTGAACCTCGCGTTAAGAAGGGAAAAAGCGTTTTGAAAACGTATGACAGTCAATCCTGCGGGGAATCCAGGTCATGGCAAATTATAGTTCACCCGGAATAAAAAATTATTGGAGACATGTTCAGGCAGCCTCCAAAACCGACCGGCATTTCCGTGATGATTTTCTTGCTGAAGAAAACCAAAGACTCAGGGAAAATTCAGGTAAGGTTTAATACCGTTGTTTATCCTTTTTCCATTCCTTCCTGGGTTCATGCCCCCAGCCTTGCTTTTTAGGTCTTCCCCGGTAGGATTGTTCATCACGCCCCTGGTATTTTCCAGGTTCTTTTTTCTTTCCGCTTCCTGCACCGGTTGAAATATCAACTCGTACGGGCCGGTTTTGATAGGTTTCACCTTTAAAAGCCTGCATGACCTGGTCGGTAACTTCTTTCTGGATGTCGATAAAGGAATACACCCCTTTGATGTCGATACGTCCGACGGAACTGCCCTGAATGTTTGCCGTATCGCACAGGTAACGCAGCATTTTGCTGTTGTCGAAGCCATCTACGGCCCCAAGGCTGATAAACAGCCGGGTGCCGATGCGCATCACCTCCTGGCGGCCATGATCCCGTTTGCTCAGGTCTATATTGATATCCGGTGCATTCCGGTAGTATTCGAGAAAACGGTTGAACTCCAGGGAAGCGAATCGTTTGATCACCTCTTCCTTGTTGAGATCGGCAAGTTCCTCAAAAATTTTCGGCAGATAGGCTTCAATCGCCTTTTCATTTACTTCCACGTCATGCACCCGGTTGATCAGGTGAAACAACTGCTTCTCGCATACGGCAAAACCGTCGGGAACACGTTCCAGCCTGAATTTGGTATTCATTTGCTTTTCCAGCTGCCTGATCTTATAAATCTCTTTCTGGTTGATGACGGAAATGGAAACGCCCGATTTGCCGGCGCGTGCTGTTCTCCCGCTTCGATGGGTATAGTTTTCCGTCTCATCAGGAAGTTCGTAGTTGATCACGTGGGTGATATCGCTGACATCAATTCCCCTGGCCGCCACATCGGTTGCGATCAGCAATTGCAGGCTGCGGTCGCGGAAACGGCCCATTACCTTATCCCGCTGTTGCTGGCTCAGATCACCATGCAACGCATCGGCATTATAACCGTCCTTGATTAACTGTTCGGCAATATGCTGGGATTCGAGTTTGGTCCTGCAAAATACGATTCCGAAAATATCCGGACTGAAGTCCACAATCCTTTTCAGGGCCAGGTAACGGTCGCGTGCGCTCACCACGTAGTAAAGGTGTTCAATATTTTCAGCTCCTGCATTTTTCTTTCCAACCGTCAGTTCGAATGGATCCTCCATGTAGTTTTGCGCAATCTTGCGAACTTCCTGAGGCATGGTGGCCGAAAACAGCCAGGTGTTTTTCTGATCAGGTGTATTCGATAAAATATCATCAATGTCTTCCTGGAAACCCATGTTCAGCATTTCATCGGCTTCATCCAGTACGACAAAGTTAACCGTGGATATATCGACAGCTTTCCTGGAAATCAGGTCCAGCAGGCGTCCGGGAGTAGCCACAATGATCTGTGCACCGCGTTTGACATCGCGGATCTGGTTCACAATACTGGCGCCTCCGTATACGCATACGATATGGACGCCCCTTAAATACGTTGCAAAATGCTCGAGATCCTTGCCGATCTGCATGCATAATTCACGGGTAGGGGCCAGGATCAGCGCCTGGGTTTGTCTGCTGTTGAAATCAAGATTGGAAAGCAACGGCAAGCCGAAGGCGGCCGTCTTTCCGGTCCCGGTCTGGGCCAGGCCGATAAAATCACGGGTACCGGTCAGCAGGACCGGGATACTTTGTTCCTGTATGGGGGTGGGAGTTTCAAAACCTAAGTCCTGTATGCCTTTTAGGAGGTCTCCCTGCAGTCCTAAGGCTTCGAATGAATTCATTAATTTATAAAAACGATGCAAAGGTAGCCTTAATATTCGGATATAGGGCTATTCCGAAACGGAAACTCCATCCATGCTGTGCCGGCAGGGGATTGAAAGCGCCTCGTGCCGTTTTATCCATTCGGGTGTATTCGTAGCTGCCTGAGGCAATGCAATTCACTCTTTCAGGAAGGATTTCGACTTCCGGAAGCCTCCGGCCTCCAGCGAAAGCAGGTAGGTTCCTCCTGCCAGACCGGCTGTATTCACTTCAGCTGCGTGAAAACCCGGTTTTATTCCCTGCTCCTCCCTGATGACCCGAATGGTTTTCCCCTGCAAATCGGTCAGGACAAGGCGGACTGAAGAGGTTACAGGCAGGCAATACCGGATGGTCAGCACGTTGCCCGACGGGTTCGGGTAAACGTCATACAACTGGGGCGACTGAATCAATTCCAGCAGGGGAGGTGCGTCAATTCCCGTGACTGCAGCGGAGTCCTGGATAATGTTTTCATCCCCCGCCTGGTAGGGTAGGAAGAAGAAATACTCCAGCATCATTTCATCCGTAGTGGATTCACCGGCCGACACAGGCTGTGGAGGGGTGTTCGGATTGAACAGGTTACCGGAGGTGTTGTCATACAACGCAAAAGCGTGAAGTGTGCTTCCGCCTGGCACTTTCAGCACTTTTTGAAAGGCATAATTTCCCTGCCACCGGAAATCCCAGTTGTTGATCCGGATAAACGGAATTGTATCGGATGACGGGGTAACGGCATAGCTTCTGAAATTTCTTCCGATCAGGTGCATGTGCGGAGCCACACTGAGCAGTGAAATATCCAGTGCGGCAGGCAGTGTGTATTTTTCATGAAAAGTCTTGGTGGCATTGGCTGCAATATATAAAGGTCCGTTTACGAGTGTGCTGGCGTGGTTCAATACCGGTATAATGGAAACCTCGCGCATGGGAGGGGGTGAAAGTTTGAAATTCATCCGGGTGGTATCCAGCATGCCCAGGCTGCCCGCCGGGTAATGAACCTGCACAATGATGGTCGTGGCCGAGTCTAATGAAATGCCCAATCCGGCAGGTAAGGTGTAGGGTTCGGCGCCCGGAACCCAGGCACCGATCAGTTTGGCTGTATTGGAACCCGGCCCGCCGAAATTGGTGTATCCGGGCCCGGGATCGGCGCTGTCTAAAGCCAGGCAGGTAACGGCATTGTCGGCAAAAACAAGCACGTGATGGACGATGGCTGGATTTCCCGGTATCACCTCCATGGAAGTGATGAATTGCTGAGCGGTAAGGCCGCTGGGCAACGGAAAACAACGGTAAATATCCGTTGTGCTTCCAACCGTATAGGCGGGAATGACCAGGCTCAGATCGGGATTGGGGATTTGTGACGCATTGGTATATACCGGTGGGGCAGGTGCCAGTGACAGATTACCCGAAGGCGCACCGTTGTTCACCCAGTCGTCAATGGATGTGATTTCGGCCTGGGTCAGCAATTTGGGATGGGCGTGCAGTACATAGGAAGGATCGGGTGGCCAGGGCGGCATGCGCTTGTTCACAACAGCATCCTGCAGTCCCGCCTGCACGGCAAATGCATCGTTATAGGTCATCAGGGCAAAGGGCGCCAGGCCCCCGCTGTGGTGACATTTGGTGCAGTTGGAATACAGGATGGGTGCAATATCCTGCGCCCAGTTGGGGGACTGGGCCTTCAGAACGGCAGGAAAAAAAATCAGGATCAGCCATAAATGTTTGGTCTGCTTCATACGGGTAACGGGCTTGAGATTAAAATGGTTTTATTGGATTTACAGGCTCCTGGTCAACGTTGATACGGGAACAGCAGTTGAAAGGCCCCGGCATCACTGCGCAGTATAAGCAGGTACGTCCCGCTGGTAAGACCCTTTCCCGGGAAATGAATCACCTGGTTGCCGGCAGGCAGGTGACGGGACGGATGGGAAATTACCATCCTGCCATCCAGCGAATATAGAGCAGCATCCAGCTGAACGGTTTTCCCCGTATGAAAGGAAACCGAAAGGTTTCCCTCACCGGCCGCAAGGACGGAAATTCCGGATATGACAGCGGGTTCGGTGATGCCCAGGTTGTTCAGCACAAACGGGGCGCTCGTGGAGGTGCAGCCGTTGTTATCTGTAACAATAACCGTATACGATCCATTTTGCAGCGGAGTATAGACCGGGTTCACCTGGTTAAACAGCGTGTTGCCGTTCAGGTACCACTGGATGCCCGTTGAAGCGCTGCAGAACAACTGCGATCCGTTGAAGGTAATGACCGGAACGGCAGGTGCGGGATTCACCGTAACGCTTAACGGGGCCGAAACGGCTGAACAGTTGCCTGTGTCACTAACGGTAACCGTATAGGTGCCGGTAGCTGCAACCTGGATGCTCTGCGTGGTGGCGCCCGTACTCCAGAGGTAATTGAGCCCGGTGCCCGGACCGGCATCGAGGATAACAGTGTCGCCCTGGCAAAAGGTGGTATTGCCTGATGGTGTGATGACGGCATTCGGGGCGCCGCTGGTAAAGGGTACCGTAGTGGTCCATCCGCTTCCCAGCAAAGTTCCGGTAATGGCGTTGACCGACAGATCGGACACGGAGGTTCCGCTGCCGTCGTTCAGTCTCCAGTAAGCCACCAGGCCGGTTTGCAAAGCAGGGTCGATCTGGGTATTCATGCCGGCATAAATTTCCGGTTCCGTGACTTTCCTGTCCCAGACCCTGATTTCATCCAGCATGCCTGACCAGTAACGGTATATGCCCGGCTGATTGTCGGATAAACGACCGATTTTAAGATCGTAAGCCGGTGAGTTGACAATGCTTCCCTTAAACAGGGTTGAGGCCGTCAACTGCCCGTTAATGTATAAATTCAGACTGTCCCCGTCATAGGTTCCGGCCACATGAATCCAGGTATTCAGTGCCAGGGCGTTCACCTGTGAAATGACCTCCACCCAGCTGGTGGGCGTGCCGTTGGTATCAAGACCGGCAATATTGAAGGAAAGTTCACCCTGTCCGCCGGCCCGGAGCACATACCCCCCTTCACCGCTGCTCCAGCCGTGCTTGCATACGATGGAGTTCATGGCCGAGGTCAGGCCCCAGGCATTGCTGTTGATCCAGGCTTCCACCGACACGTGGCTGATGAGGTTCAGCGCGGCATGGGCGGGCATGGAAACATAATCAGAGGTTCCGTTAAAGGATATGGAATGCGTATTGGGTGTACAGGGCTGGGCCCCAAGACGGACAGCCCATAATACCAGTGAAAGGAGTAATGCTTTTTTCATGCTGCAAGGGATATGACGCGTTAAACAATAGCAGGACAATGGTGTTATTACACGGTATGAATCGTGAAAAGTATTAAAAACCTTCGAATCTGCAAAAAACCCTGTCACATTCTTGTAGCCTGACTGTTGCAGCCGTTACTGCGCAGCGCGGAAAGGGTCAGCGCAAAAGACCCTGGTTGCTGTTTTATAGTTGAAAACCGCAATGATCTGCATCATTCTTTTTAGTATGAACCATTGAAACAAATTAATTACTTTTGCACCTTCTCTGAAAAACAACTATGCTGATCATATTCCTCTTCCTGGTTTTACACTGGTATTTATCCTTATTTGGACAGACCTTTTTCCTGCACCGGTTTGGCGCTCATAAAATGTTTACCATGAATATTTTTTGGGAAAAATTCTTTTATCTCTATACCTGGATCACCCAGGGCTCATCCTACCTGAATCCTCGTGCTTATGCCATTCTGCACCGCATGCACCATGCCTACAGCGATACAAAAGAAGACCCGCATTCGCCTCATTTTTTTAAGGAAGTATTCACCATGATGTGGCACACCAAAAAAATCTATTACGGCCTGCTGTCCGGTGAATACCAGGCGGAAGAGAAATTCGATAAAAACTACCCCCGATGGGATGTGGTTGACCGTATTGCCGACAGCTGGTTTTCCAGGCTGGCATTTGCCGGGCTCTATATCAGTTTTTATATAGCCTTTGCGCCTTACTGGTGGTTGTTCCTTTTGCTGCCCATACATTTTCTGATCGGGCCCATTCAGGGAGCGGTGGTAAACTGGGCCGGTCATAAATATGGATACCGCAATTTTGATGAAAATGATCAGAGTAAAAATACCTTTTGGATTGATTTTCTGATGATGGGTGAACTATTTCAGAACAATCATCACCACTACGCTTCCCGGCCTAATTTCGCTACCAAATGGTGGGAGTTCGATCCCGTTTACCCGGTGATCCTGCTGTTGAACAAAGTGGGTGTACTGAAGCTGAAACGGGTCGTGGCCTGATTGCCTGTTTGCTGTTCTTTCTTTTTTCCGGAAGGAATAAAGTATGGTATTTCCCTGGTCAGTTCCGGCAGCCTGTTTTTAATCCCTCCGTGTGAGTTCCCAGGCGCCTGCAGCGGGAATCCACGCCTGCTTGCTGGAAAACATGACCGTTGCATCTTAAAATCTTTGCCATTTTCGGGAATGTCAGAAATCTTTTGCGTGTAATTTCTGAGGTGGAGCTTCAGGCCGGATCTTTCCATTTCAGCCCGGTTGTTTATAAATTTTTGATTTTCAATACCATGTATTTTACCATGGGCGCTTAATCGAAAACAGTAATTGTATAAAGTATTCATAAATAGTGGATTATATAATTAATCTGGCCTGTCTTTGCATTGAAAAAAGCCGTAATTTTGCGCACTCATTTTTGGGAGCATGCTGAAAATAGGAGTTTTGGGTGCCGGTCATCTCGGAAAGATTCATTTGCGCCTTTTAAAAGAGAGCCCGTTTTATCAACTGACCGGGTTTCATGATTCCAACCCGGAAGTGGGGAGGAAGGTGGCTGGAGAATTGAACCTGGTTTTCTACCCGGATATGGATGAACTGATCAGGGAGGTGGATGTCGTGGATATTGTTACCCCGACGCTTGCCCACTATCCTTGCGCCGTTAAAGCCATGAAGCAATCGCGTCACGTTTTTATTGAAAAGCCGCTTTCGAACACCATTGATGAAGCGAAGGAAATGATTTCAATGGCTTCTGAAGCGAATATCAAGGTACAGGTCGGACACGTGGAAAGATTTAACCCGGCCTTCATGGCGGCCAGACCCTATATCGATCAGCCCATGTTCATTGAAACCCACCGTTTGGCTGAGTTCAATCCGCGGGGAACGGATGTTTCCGTAGTGCTGGACCTGATGATACATGATATCGACATTGTATTAAATACGGTGAAGTCCGCCGTCAAAAAGATCAGTTGCAGCGGGGTGGCCGTGGTGAGTGATACACCGGATATCTGCAATGCACGCATTGAATTCGACAACGGTTGTGTGGCCAACCTGACGGCCAGCCGGATTTCCCTTAAAAATATGAGGAAGACCAGGTTTTTTCAGCGGGACGCTTATATCTCGGTGGATTTTCTGAAAAAAAAGACGGAGGTCGTTCGCCTGAAAACACTGGAAGGGGATGCCGATCCCTTGTCCGTGGTGATTGACCTGGGAGAAGGAAAAGGAAGTAAGCTGCTTTATTTTGAAAATCCGAAAATACAGGAGAATAATGCCATCCGTGATGAACTGGAAAGTTTTGCCCGGTCCATTGAAGAGAATACCGAACCGGTGGTTTCCATCCAGGATGGCTTCGGGGCCATGCAACTGGCTCACCAGATCATTGAAAAATTAAAAGTGTCCTTATCCATGATGGCCTGAAATAAATGGCGGGATTGGTAGTTAAAAGCGGTGAAGAAAAACGGGTATGATGAAAAAAAAGGCTGACACCAAAAACAGGTTCCGGGTATTGCTGATCCTTTTGTTTGTAACCGGCGGATGGTCCTGCAATATCATCAACCCGGCCGAACCGGTTCCCGCTTATTTGGTCATTAATCCATTCCAGTTTACCATCAAGGATAATTCCCAGGGATCGGCATCCAATAAAATTGAAGACGTATGGGTATATGTGGACGGGAGCCTCCAAGGCGTTTATGAATTGCCGGCCTCCTTCCCTGTTCTGGAATCCGGAACCCATTCCATCCGCTGCTGGCCGGGCGTTTATTTCAACGGCATAAAATCCCAGCGTTTCCCATATCCGTTTTATTCGTCCTTCGATACCACCATTACCCTGGAGGAGGGAAAAGAAACCATCCTTCAGCCCCGATCCAGCTATACCTCCGGACTGGCTTTTACCATCGAGGGGTTTGACAGCAACGGCGGGATAATTTTTGATTCCACCTCCCAAAGCCTGACCAATGTATTCATCACCACCGATACGATGGAAATCTTCGAAGGAAACGGAAGCGGAAAAATTTTCATGGACTCTGCACATTTCAAAATGGAAATTGCTTCGCAGTCTCTGGCATTACCGCATGTGGGCAGCCAGCGGACTTTCGTGGAAGTAAATTATAAAACCACCCATCTGCTCAACATAGGCGTTTATCCGGATCTTTCCGGCACCACATCCAAACTCAACCTGATCACCCTGAAGCCGAATACTGGATGGAACAAGATTTACCTGGAAATCACCAATGCCCTGTTGTATTATGGCAGTGATGCCAGCACCTTTAAAATTTACTTCAATGCCACGCTTACTGATCCGGCCGGCACCGGTACCATCCTGCTGGATAATTTTAAAGTGATCAACAACTGATGAATAAAACCAGGCAGATACTTAAATACGTCCTTGCCGACTTCATCAGCGCCTCAGCGGCCTGGGCTATTTTTTACATGTACCGAAAGTTATGCATTGAGTCCTTTAAATTCGGTTATGACATACCGGTCCATACCGACAACAAGTTTTTCCTCGGAATTTTTGTCATCCCGGTTTTCTGGATCTTCGGTTACGCCATTATCGGCTCCTATTCCAATATTTACCGGAAATCCAGGCTGAAGGAAATCGGACAGACTCTTTACCTGTCCGTAATCGGTGTACTGATCATTTTTTTCACCCTCCTGCTGGATGATACGATTGTTTCCTACCGGTCTTATTACAGTACCTTCCTTACCTTGTTTTTCCTGCATTTCGGCATCACCTCCCTCTTTCGTTTTATCATTACCACCCGCACCGGCCGCCAGATTAAAAGAAGGCAGCTCGGTTTCAACACCCTGTTGATCGGAAGCAACGTCAATGCGCTGAACCTGTTTAATGAAATGGAATCCCAGTCCATCAGCCAGGGTAACAAGTTCATCGGCTTCATACAGGTGGATGATAATAACGGCCATCTTTTCGGAGACAAGATCCCCCATCTCGGTACGGTTAAAGACTTGCAGGGCATTATATCCACATACAGGGTGGAAGAAGTCATCATCGCCATTGAATCATCTGAACATGAAAACATCGGCAGGATCATTAATGAACTGGAAGATACGGATGTGATCATCAAGATCATTCCCGATATGTACGACATCCTTTCAGGCTCGGTAAAAATGAGCGCCATCTTCGGGGCTCCCCTGATCGAGATCAATCCCTTCCTGATGCCGGTCTGGCAGCAGTCCGTGAAGAGGATAATCGATATCGTCATCTCCCTGGCCGTACTCGTTTTTCTGTCACCCGTATACCTGTTCACGGCTCTTGCCGTCAAAATCACCTCCCGGGGCCCCGTCCTGTTCCGCCAGGAGCGCATCGGACTGCACGGGCATCCCTTTGTCATTTACAAGTTCAGGAGCATGTTTGCCGGCGCTGAAAACGGAACCCCGCTGCTCTCCAGTCAGGCGGATTCCCGCGTAACACCTTTCGGCCGGTTTATGCGCAGTATTCGTCTCGATGAAATTCCCCAGTTTTACAACGTCCTGAAAGGCGACATGTCGCTGGTCGGACCGCGTCCGGAACGGCAGTACTTTATCGATCAGATCATGACCACTGCCCCCCATTACCGGCATTTGCATAAAGTCAGGCCCGGAATTACCTCCTGGGGACAGGTGAAATACGGTTATGCTGAAAACGTGGAACAGATGATACAGCGTTTAAAATACGATGTCATCTATATTGAAAACATGTCGCTGGCCCTGGATTTTAAAATTCTTTTTTACACCATCAGGATCATCCTGAACAGAAGCGGAAAATAAAAATCAACAACTAATAATGGCAATAAAATAACCGGACAAAATGATGAAAGTGGCTGTAATCGGATCAGGAACCATGGGCAATGGCATTGCACATGTATTTGCCCAGAACGGGTATCCGGTATCCCTGGTGGATATTTCAAAGGAAGCATTGGAAAAGGCGGTGAAGACGATTTCCGGCAATCTGGACCGGATGATCACCAAGGGAAGTCTGACCGAACCAGAAAAGAAATCCACCCTTGACAGGCTGTCCACATTCACCTCCATGGCCGAAGGGGTTGCGGGTTGCGGACTGGTTGTGGAAGCGGCCACCGAAAATACGGACCTCAAGCTGAAAATATTTAAAGAGCTGGATTCCGTTTGCGAACCTGCAGCTATTCTGGCTTCTAATACCTCATCCATTTCGATTACCCGGATTGCAGCCTCGACCAAACGCCCGGATAGGGTGATCGGCATGCATTTCATGAATCCTGTACCTGTCATGAAACTGGTGGAGGTTATCCGGGGCTATGCCACTTCCGATGCTGTTACGGACCAGGTCATGGACCTGTCGCGGAAACTCGGTAAGATTCCGACGGAAGTGAACGACTACCCCGGTTTTATCGCCAACCGCATCCTGATGCCCATGATCAATGAAGCCATCTGCTCCCTTCATGAAGGCGTGGCCGGTGTGGACGAAATTGATACGGTGATGAAGCTGGGCATGGCTCATCCCATGGGGCCTCTCCAGCTTGCCGACTTTATCGGCCTGGATGTTTGCCTGTCCATTTTACGGGTAATGCAGGACGGATTCGGCAATCCGAAATACGCCCCCTGTCCCTTGCTGGTCAACATGGTAACAGCCGGCAACCTGGGCAGGAAGTCGGGCCGCGGTTTTTACGATTACAGCAGCGGTGGAAAGGACCTGGTGGTGGCTTCCAATTTCAGGAAGACGGCCACGGTAAGCTAATGCTTCAGGACAGGCTGGTGATGCCTGTATAGTTGAAGGGGGTGATGGTCTTGAGGGATTTTTTGAGTTCATCCCCGATTTCCAGCGAATCAATAAATGCCCCGATGGTATCGCGGGTTATTTTTTCCCCGGTACGGCTGAAATTTTTAAGCGCTTCATACGGGCTGGGATAGCCTTCCCGTCTGAGGATGGTTTGTATGGCTTCGGCAATCACTGCATAATTATTCTCCAGGTCATCGTCAATGGCCTGCCTGTTCACCCTGATTTTTTCAAGTCCTTTCAGGATGGCGTTCAGGGCGATCAGGGTGTGGGCAAAGGGTACCCCGATGTTGCGCAGCACGGTTGAATCGGTGAGATCGCGTTGCAGGCGGGAAACGGGCAGCTTGGCGGCCAGGTGTTCATAGAGCGCATTGGCTATGCCCAGGTTGCCTTCGGCATTTTCAAAGTCGATCGGGTTCACCTTATGCGGCATGGCCGAGGAGCCCACCTCATCCTTTTTAATCTGCTGTGAAAAATAATTCATGGAAATGTACATCCAGATATCCCGGCAAAAATCAATCAGGATGGTGTTGATCCTTTTCAGGTTGTCGAACAGGGCGGCCAGGTGATCGTAATGCTCGATCTGTGTCGTATACTGTAACCGTTCCAGGCCCAGTTCCTGCGTGATGAAATGATCGGCAAAGGCCGGCCAGTTCACCTGCGGGTAAGCAATTGCATGCGCATTGAAATTCCCTGTGGCCCCTGAAAATTTGGCGGCGTAGGGAACCTGCTTCAGCAGTTTGAGCTGGTTGGTGATGCGCTCCGTGTAGACGAGGAGTTCCTTGCCAAGGCGGGTAGGGGAGGCCGGCTGTCCGTGCGTACGGGCCAGCATGGGGATGTCCTTCCATTCGGCGGCATGGCGCTTCAGCAGGGAAAAAACATCCTTCAGGGCCGGCAGGTAAATGGTGGACATGGCTTCCTTAACCGACAGGGGAACCGCTGTGTTGTTGATGTCCTGGGAGGTCAGACCGAAATGAACAAATTCCCTGAAGGCGCCCAGGCCCATTTCATCCAGTTTTCCTTTTATAAAGTACTCCACGGCTTTCACATCGTGGTTGGTACTGCGTTCCAGTTGCTTCACGGCAATGGCGTCCAGCTCGGTGAATTTTTCATACAAATGCCTCAGGGCAGGGTATTGTGTTTCCGGGAAGGATTTGAGCTGGGGCAACGGTATGCGGCAAAGCGCGATGAAGTATTCCACTTCCACCTTCACCCGGAACCGGAACAGGGCCATTTCGGAAAAATAGCCGGCCAGTTCCTGGCAGGTTTTCCGGTATCGGCCGTCAACGGGAGAAATAGCATGAATGCTGTGAAACTGCATGGAGGAATCTGTTTGAAAAAATGCAAAGGTAACACAAATTCACGTTGCCGGAACAGGCTTCGGCCGTATGGAAACAAAAAAGCCTCCCGTCTCCGGAAGGCCATTTTGAATGGGGGTTAACTTAATTCAATTTACTGGGTACGACCATCTTAAACTCGGGAATTTTAACATAAAAGAGTTTCTTGTCGTATTGTCTTTCCATCAGATAGGTGCCGTACATTTTGCCGATTTCCGTGTTCAGGTTGCATCCGGATACGTAACGGTAGGTCTCGCCGGCGGCTACGAAGGGCTGTTCGCCAACCACGCCTTCGCCTTCCACTTCACGTTTGGTATTGTCTGAATCCACAATGTACCAATGCCTTCTTTTCAGCCTGATGGTATGTTCACTCTCATTCTGAATGGTAATCCGGTAGGCAAAAACGTAGTGCGATTGCCCGGGATTACTGTGGGTTGGCTGGAAAAATGTTTCGACACAAACTTTAATACCTGCGGTAATTTCTGTAACCATAGAGGTTTTTTTATTAAATGGTTTTCAAGGACGAAATCAAAAGTAGAAAACTATTAATAAATAAAAAATTTTTTTTGACAAAAACCTGAAATGCAAGGGTGAATGCAAATAATCCCCTTTTAAATCCTTGGCAGGAGGTTATAATGGCAAAAAATGCCATTGGTGATCGGGAAATGCCGGACCGGGCATCAGGAACCCGTCTCCATCAGCCTGGAATAGCTGCTTTCCCATTCGCTGCTCAGGGAGGCCAGTTGCTCTTCCAGGGTCTTCAGGTGTTGCTGGATAAGTTTCATTTTTCCCGCCTGGGCGTAAAGGGCAGGATCGCTCAGCTCCGCATGCAGCTTTCCTTTTTCCAGTTCAAGCAGGCTCATTTTGTCCTCCAGCTGCCTGACTTCCTGCTGCAGTTTCTGAATTGTTTTTTTCTTCTCTTTTTCCTGGCTCCTGATTTCCGTCTGGACTTTTTTGCCAGGGCTTTTGGCTGTTTCTTTGACGTCCTGAACGGTCTTCAACGGCGCTTTACGCTTTTCCTGCCAGTGTTCATATTCTTCGTAGGTTCCGGGGTATTCCTTGATTTGCTGATCCTCGATCCACCATATTTTAGTGGCGATCCGCGAAAAGAAGTAGCGGTCGTGGGAAACCACCACGAAGGATCCCTGGTATTTCCGGAGTACCTGGATCAGCACATTCACCGACTGCATGTCGAGGTGGTTGGTGGGCTCATC
>CAYWHE010000067.1:0-18740 GCA_964458125.1 uncultured Flavobacteriaceae bacterium
CATGGCATTTAAAAAAAGAAACGTTTACAAGGTACTACATTTACGGAAAATCCGCCCTATACAAGGGATCCGTTTCACCTTCAGTCTTTTCAGTTAAAATGGTTCCGTTCATTTCGGCTGGAATGGATATGCCCATCAGGTGCAGCATGGTTGGCGCCAGGTCGGCCAGGCAGCCGTTTTTAAGCCGGCCCTTTTTATCCGGCGTAACCAGGTAGAGGGGAACCGGGTTGGTGGTGTGAGCTGTGTTTGGGCTGCCGTCTTCATTGATCATCTTGTCTGCATTTCCGTGGTCCGCCGTAATCAGGAGAGAATATCCCCTGGAAAGGCCTGTTTCCACCACGCGCTTCACGCAGGTATCCACCGTTTCAACAGCCTCCACCGCCGCTTTAAAATCACCGGTATGACCCACCATGTCGGCATTGGCATAGTTCAGGCAAATGAAGTCAGGAGCATGCGCTTCGATTTCCTTTACGATGGCATCGGTCACCTCAAAGGCGCTCATGGAGGGTTTCATATCATAGGTTGCCACTTTCGGGGACGGGATCATGATCCTCGTCTCACCGGTAAACTCCGCTTCCCTCCCGCCGGAAAAGAAAAAGGTGACGTGAGGATATTTTTCTGTTTCGGCAATGCGTACCTGTGTTTTACCGGCTTTTTCAAGGACTTCTCCTATGGTCATGGACAGGTTCTGTTTCGGGAACACCACGTGTATTCCCCTGAACCGGTCATCGTAATTCGTCATGGTGACGTAATGCAGGTTCAGCGTCTTCATGCCGAGGTCGGGCATATCATCCTGGGTGAGCACCCGGGTGATTTCCCTGCAGCGGTCCGTACGGAAATTAAAACAGATAACGGCATCACCCTCCCGGATCAGGGCCAGGGGCTGATGATCCGCACCGGTACAGACTATCGGTTTGATGAATTCATCTGTAACGTCATGCGCATACGAGGACTGGACAGCCTCAATTACATCCGTTGTTGGAACACCCTCTCCACGAACCAGCAGGTCATAAGCCAATTTCACGCGCTCCCACCGCTGGTCGCGGTCCATGGCATAATACCTGCCGATTGCGCTGGCTATCAATGCACCGTAAGGCTTTACCATATCCTGAAGTTTTTTCAGGTAGTCCAGCCCGCTTCTGGGATCGGTATCACGACCGTCGGTAAAGGCATGAATGAAGATATCCTTGACGCCTGCGGCTGCCGCCATTTCACAAAGGGCCGCTGCATGGTCCAGGTGGGAATGCACGCCACCGTCAGAAACCAGCCCCATGATATGCAGGGGTTTGTGATGATCCCGTGCGTAGGCCATCGCCTGTAAAAGTGTATTGTTCTGCCGGAAGGTTTTTTCCCGGATGGCTTTGTTGATCAGTACCAGTTCCTGGTAAACCACGCGGCCTGCACCGATATTCAGGTGGCCGACCTCGGAATTTCCCATTTGCCCGTCAGGCAGGCCCACATGTTCGCCAGATGTCTGGAGGAGGGAATGCGGGTAACGGGCTTCCAGGGAACCGACAAATGGCGTACGGGCCCGGGAGATGGCATTCGCCTTGCCGGCACTGGCCTGGCCCCATCCGTCCATGATGATCAGGATGACCTTTTTGTTATTTTCTGCAATCGGCATATAGATCTTTCAGTTTATTGTTGAGCCCATGGCCACCGGGAATTTCAGTTCAAAAATACTCCCTTTTGGGGAATTCCCCTTAACGAGTATGGTGCCCTTATGTAAACCGGTGATATGCCTGACAATAAACAACCCCAGCCCGGTGCCTTTTGTTTTCCGGGTATCTTCATTTCCAATCCGGTAAAACTTTTCAAAGATTTTTTCTTTTTCACCTTCCGGTATTCCGATGCCCTGGTCGGTAACCCTTAAGATGGCCTGACCGTCGGACTGGCTCACCTCTACCCTAATGGTGCTGCCTTCCGGGGAATATTTTTCGGCATTTTCCACCAGGTTCATAATAACCGAAGTCAGGGCCAGGGGATCACCCATGATGAAAACATCGGGATCTGTTTTTAAGACCAAATGGTGCGGGGAAATGGTATTCATTCTTCCGCGCAAGGCCTGGTTGACGAGGTCACCCAGGGAGAATTCTTCCCGGCTGAGTTCATACGAATGACCTTCAATCCTGGCTGCCATCAGGGCATTTTCAACCAGGGCGTTGATGCGGTCCGTTTCCTGTATGGCCTGGCTCAGAATCCCCTGCTGTTTTTCTTTGTCAAACTGGTGACGCAATAAGGTTTGCAGGTTGAGTTTGATGGCTGCAAGCGGTGACTTGAATTCATGTGTCACACTTAAAATAAAATTTTTCTGTTGACGGGCCAGGTAGACTTCCTTGTAAATCGCTTTCCTGGTGATGAAAACCCCAAGTACCAGCAAACCCAGGAATACGGCTCCTTCACCGGCAATCATTAACCATCGGACATGCATTTTACTCAACAGGGCATGGTCGGTTACCGGGGAATTGTCATCCCGGCCGGCTTCACGGGTTAAAAGTTCAATTTTCTGCTGATATACTTCCCGGTTCAGATCCACCAGGAGATAAGCCCACCAGCCAAATTGAAACAGGACGTAAAAAACAAGCAGGTAATAAATAAATAATGGTCTCATCAATACAACAGTACAGTTGCGTTCAAAGGCTGTTAGGAATGAACAAACCTACATGATTCTGTAAAAAGAGGCAAATAAATCCTGAGGCAGGGGAAAAATTATTCGTCCACGCTGGCTGCGTTAATGGTTCCGTCAACCACCTTGATAACCCGCCATTGACCATTACTGTCCAGTTGTTCAATGACATACTGGTTCACACCGGAATCCCATTGCCGGTATTCGGTCCAGTACAGGATGGTTTTGGCATCCTTTGAATCGCTTTTCAACAGGATGGATGAACTTTTGGTAAAGCGGGTGCTTTCCAGGCTGCAGTCGTTGACGGCCAGGATACGGTAGAAGTAATTCTGCTTCATCACGTCAACATCACTATCCAGATAACTCTGACTTTGGGCCGGGACCGCTGCAATGAAATGATAGTGGAGGCTGTCGGTGGATCTGTAAATATTGTACATCACCACCCGGTCGGGAAAAAGAACCGGGGAAAGCCACTCGGTAAGAACTTCGGAATTATTGATAACGGTGGAGCGAATAATGTCTACTTCCTGGTCAGCCATCTTATTTTCAGGGATGGCAGCGGCCGTGTCACTCATCGAAACGTATCCTTCACCTCCCAGGTTAAGCGCCAGCACACGATAGGCATAGGCTACCGGACATTGAAGAGTCGTATCCAGGTAAGAGGTAACAGCGCTGCCTGTCGTATCGATCACCTGCCAGTTTCCGGAAGGAAGTTCCATGCGGCTTAATTCATAGGCGTCCAGCCAGGTACCTGCATAGGCGGTCCAATTTACCTGAATATCCTTTCCGATGGCCTGGGCGGAAATATTGATGGTGCTGTGCGGGATGAGCACACTGCCTGAAAATGAATTTCCGCAAAGGTCGGTGGTTTCTAACAAATAGGTATATACGTTATTCAGCGTGTACAGACCCGAATCGATATAGCCCGGAGTGACCAGCAGCCCTCCGCTATACTGGTTGGAATCCACCAGTATAGGGATAAACTTGTTTTGAGCCGGATCATACCGGGAAAGTATGTAAGCGGCAAAGTCTGATGCATTGGAAACGGTCCAACGGATTTCCACCCGGTTGTCATCCAATACCGATACAGACTTCAGGGGGCATATAGGCGGAGGCATGCTGTCGTATACCAGTATCAGTTGGCTTTTGGTAATGCTGTCGCTGCATCCGTTCTGGTTGTTCACCACCAGGGTAACATCGTAATAACCGGGTATATTCAACGTCACAGCAGGATGCTGCTGTCCGGAACTGAAGACGGAGCCTACCGTCCAGGAATAGGTTGAACCCGGAATCGTGCCTGTTGACAGATCCGTCATACTAAAGGTGCTGCCAGGGCAACCGGCAGACGGGTCAGCCGCAAAATCTGCAACAGGTTTTTGGTTCACCTGAACAGGCTGGGGAAACAGGAAGGTGTCCGCACATCCGTTGCTGTTGTTTGCAATCAGCGTAACCGGAAAGGTGCCGCTTTGCAAATAGGTGTACGCGGGATTGGCTGCCGTATCGGAACCCCCGTCACCGAAAAGCCAGGAATAGGAAGCGGCATTGAAGGACAAATTGGTGAAGGAAACGGTTGTTGGACTGCATCCTGAAGCAGCATTCATGCTGGCATTGGCAACCGGTGAGGCATTCACCGTAACCTGTTGCGAACCGGAGTCCCTGCATCCGTTTGAGTTGGTCACCACCAGTGAAACAGTATAGGTGCCGGCCACCGGATAATAAAAGTTCGCATTTAGCTGGCCGGAGGTAAGCCCGTTCCCGGAATACCAGTTATAAACGGGTTGGTTCAGGTTGGAAGACTGGCTCGTAAAGGTAATCGAAGCCGGGCTGCAGGAAAAAGCTGCGCCCGCTGTAAAAATGCTTTGCGGATTTTGATGAACACGGATTCCCGGGGCGATATAAAAAGTGTCGATGCAGCCGCTCAGCGTGGACGCAACCAGCATGGGCAAATAATTACCCGGCGACAGATAAGTATGTGAAGGGTTAACCTGGGTGGAGGTATCACCATCGCCAAAAATCCAAAGGTAGGAATCGGCATAAACGGAAAGGTTTGAAAAATTTACATGATATGGTTCACAGCCCGCCGTATCAGCTGTTGAAGCGCCGGCTACCGGATTGGAATAAACCATAACCGGGGTCGGGAAACTATAAAATGATGTGCAGCCCAGCGTGTCCTGGGTAATCAGGGTAACCACATAGCTTCCCGAGTCGGTATACACGTGAGCCGGATTCTGTTGCGCTGATGTATAACCATCGCCAAAGTTCCAGCTCCAGGAAGCGGCATTGATGGATAGGTCCGTAAACTGCGCAGAAAACATTTCGCAGCCTGTTGCAGACGACAGGGTGAACTGGGAATAGGTTCCCGGGATGACGATGTAATCTACCCTGGTCATGGTATCCGTGCAGCCGATGGAATCATAAGCTACCAGGTCAATGGTATAATATCCGGGAATGCTGTAAATATGACTGGGTGTCTGAACCGTGGAAGTGGTGCTGTCTCCGAAATACCAGAGAAAGCCGGTTCCGTTTGCCGACAAATTGCTGAAGTTGATCTGTGAAGGAGAACAGCCGGAAACGGTTGGCGAAATAAAATCGGCCTGAGGAGCGCTTACCGTAATGCAATTCGTCTTTACGGTCGTATCCTGGCATCCCTGTGCAAAGGTAACCACCAGGCTGACGGTATAAATTCCGCCTGCAGCATACTGATGTACGGGATTCTGCAGGTTGGAAACCTGCCCGTCTCCAAAATCCCAGTGCCAGCCAATGCCCGGACTCGACAGGTCAGTAAAGCCAATGGTTTCATGCCTGCATATCAGGGAGTCGGAAAGCTGGAACGCGGCCTGTAGAAAATTGATAGCGGGTTTTGTTCGCGATTTGGTACAGCCGAAAACATCCACGATGGTCAGGGTGATATTTCCAGTCGGCGGAGTCGTATAGGTATGAACCGGATTTTGCAAGGAAGAGGTCGTGCCATCTCCAAAATCCCAGGCCCAGGAAACCGCATTCGGACTTAAATCGGTAAAATTAGCAGTAACCGGCAGGCAACTGCTGTTGTAGTTGTACATGAAGTTACACTGCGCCGCATTGACGATAACCTGGTTGGGATGCACGGTGGAATGTGTGCACCCGTTTGACGTTGCCGTAAGGGTTACCGTATATACACCGGGATTGGAATACATATGGGTTGGATGGGTGGCGGTTGAATAGGTGCCGTCGCCAAAATCCCAGACATAGCTGATGGCATTGACGGATGTATTGTTAAAGGTTACCAGCAGGTTGGAACATCCGGTTGTAGGTCCGGATACGCTAAAAGAAGGAACAGGATTGCTGACCGTGATCGGGGAAGCGCAAGGGTAAGTGTAGACGCATCCGGATGTGTCGGTGATGGTCACACCCGCATTATATACACCAATACCTGCATACGTATGCGAAGGATTAACCAGCGTACTGGTCGTGCTGTCGCCGAAATTCCAAAGGTATGACGTAAACGCACCAGGATTCGTGATACTGAAGAGGGTGGGATCGCCAAGACAGAATTTGGTATTGTTAACGGCTGTCGGATTGGCATGTCCTACGATAACCGTTTGCGTCAAAGCGGTGGTGCAACCGCTAAACATGCCCAGGGTTAAGGTGATGGTGTAGGTTCCGGCGCTGGCATAGGTATGCGAAGGATTTGGGAGCGTGGAGGTGGTGCCGTCACCAAAATCCCAAAGATAACTGCTTACCCCACCTGAATTATTTGAAAAGGAAGCCACATATGGCGGGCAGGGGCTGACCATGATGGAATTAATGGGTACCAGGGTGACCGGGAAAACATGAACGATGGCATAAGGATTAAATGTTTGTATGCAACCTCCGGACATGTTATTGGTCAGGGTAACCGTATAAATGCCGGGCGTATTATAAGTATGAACCGGGTTTTTAATGCTGGATGTTCCCCCGTCTCCGAAATCCCAGAACCAGCTGTTGCTTCCTAAGGTTGGATCAACGCAGCTTAATACACCGGGCTGACACAGCTTGATGGTATCCGGAACGGTATAATTCGTCACCCCGCTGACCACTTTTATGTAATTGTATCGCGTCAGGGTATCCATGCAACCCAGGCTGTTGGTGACAATGAGTTTGACGATGTAATTTCCGATGGTGTTGTAAACATGTGACGGGTTTTGAAGCGTGGAGGTCGAGCCGTCTCCGAAAAGCCAAAACCAGGAAACGATGCCCGGGCCGGAGGAATTCGAATTAAACGTAACTGTTAACGGCGGACATCCGATGATATTGGTGCCGGAAAAACTCGATACGGCCTCCTGCGTCACAATTGCATTGGGAATGGTGAGAATTGTTTCACAGCCATTAGCCGAATACGCATGAAGGGTCACCGCATAGTTGCCGGTTGAATTGTATTGATGAGTCGGGTTCTGGGAACTGGAATTAGTTCCGTCACCGAAGTCCCAAAGCCAGCTCACCGCTCCGGCCGAGGTATTGTTGAACTGTGCCGTAAAGGGAATGCATCCGCTGTCCTGAACCATGGTGAAGCTGGCCACCGGCAGAGGATCCACGTTGATGTAATTATTCAGCGTGACGCTTCCGTTGCATCCGCTGACGGTTGTAACGGTCAGGCTAATGGAATAAGATCCCGGACCGGCATAGATATGCGTGGGGTTCTGCTGGCTGGACGTGCTTCCGTCACCAAAGTCCCATAACCAGGAAGTTGCGTTCGGAACCGTGCAGGTAAAGACGGTGCCAAGGGGCGCACATCCATTTACCGTATTGACGGTAAAAGACGGAATAAGAGAATTGCCGATATGGATATAGTCAGGTGAAACCAGGGTGTCCATGCATCCATTGGCATCGGTTACCACCAGGGTGATGGTATAGGCGCCGGGCGCAACATAGGTATGAGAAGGATTCACTAAGGCGGAGGTGGCGCCATCTCCGAAATTCCAGAAACAAGTTATAACACCCTGGGTGGTGCATGTAAAATTAAATACGGTGTTCACATTGCAGGAAGAAGACAGGTTGGATGTAAAGGCGGCTACCGGGTTGGGACGGATATGAACATAATTGCCGGCTATGTAAATATCCGAACAGCCATAGGCATTATTGGCAATCAGCTTGACCGTGTAATTTCCGGCAGTGGTATAAATATGCGTCGGGTTGGCAGCCGTGGAGGAATTTCCGTCGCCGAAATCCCAGAGGTAGGAAACCGTATTTACGGAGGTATTTGTAAATGCCACAACAGCGGTTCCTGCGCAACTGGTCAGCGGACCGGCGGTAAACGAAGCCACCGGGTCGGGAACAACCGTGATCATTTGCATGCTGGTATCGCGCTGGTTGGAAATGGTATTGATGGCCACCAGTGAAACGCTATAGTTCCCGGGTGACAGGTAAACCATGGATGGATTCGCCAGGGTGGACGTGTTCCCATTCCCGAAATTCCAGTAATAACTGTTTGCCTGGGTTGAATTATTGGCAAAAGTTACGTTTAAGGGTGCACATCCGGCGCTGATGTTTACGCTAAAGGAAGATACGGGTGTTTGTGCCCGGGCCCGGATTCCTGGAAGTACGCTCAGGAGAGCAAGGCCCGATAAATAAAGTACAGTTGATCTTCCTGTAAATGTAGCGCTCATGTATACGGCTTGGCTGGGTTGGGTATATTAAACAGGATTTTTTCATCCGTTGAAAATTCGCCTGATCATTTTGGGCCCGGGAATAACTTTCCGTAAGGCCTCACTAATGGAATGCTTGCTGGTTTAACGATAAACAGGTTAATCCTGCAGAATCCGTGAATACCACCTTGGAACAGTTTTCAAAAACCAGCGGTACTGATCCGGTTATACCGCATCTCTGAATTTAAAACCATTCAGAGTGCTGCGGTATAAAAGGCGGGAACTTCTTATTTTGCATTATCACGGGCATAGTTCGACTTGTTGTCAAAACTTGATCCCTGGTTGATAATGGCATTGGATGCACTGAAGGATTGAATACCTTCCCTGGAAATCTTCTTGATGCGGTAATAAACATAACCGGCGGGCGGAGCCAGGTCTACCCAGCTGTAGAAGAGTTCGATTTCTGCACCGATACCTTCTTTCACGCCCACCGAAGTATATTCCTTATCATTGGATGAACGCTCTACAACATAAATACAATCGGCCGGTTCATTCCGGGCCGTCCAGTTAATAAAAACCTTTCCTGAATTATATACCGTGGAGTAGTTCTGAATGGATACTCCGCCCGTATTTTCATTCGCGGCCAGTAACATAGACGAATTGGCGGGTTGTTGGGCCAGGGTGGTGTTGGCGGTCGCCATCAGCATCAGGAATACGATCGTCTCAACCAGGAAAAGAAATTTAAAGGCTGTTCCGTTTTGCCCATCCCGGTTGTAATACCTCCTGGGTTTTGCATACATGGCTAAGCGGTTTTCACGGATCATTTGATAGAAATCCGGTGAATGATTGGTGTTGGTCATTTTGTTGTCCTCCATAGTTTTTGTTGTTGACCAAATTTACTTGAATAGTGAAATTTTGATTTGCTATTGAATCAGCCTTCGTCACTTTTGTAAGATTTTTATTAAAAACAAGAGTTTTGGCTTGTCAGAACTCTTCCGCTTCATTCCATAACCTTCGTAGAATGCGGTATCCTGGATTTTTTGAAAATGAACCGATGCGATTCTGCCCCGTAAGAATCCCGGCGGATTCCATATCATTTAAGCATAAACGGAAAAGGTTTCAATTAAAAACGGTTTCTTTTCTTCATAAAAATAAAATTTTTTCTGCCTGATTTTCATAAAAAAGTGCCGACTCAGCCGGAAATTTTCATGAAATGATCCGTGATAATTCTTAATTTAATTTCGCAGGGTGAATTCTCCCCGGCTTGCGGCAAATAAAAAAAACGACAGCGATACCCCGCTGCTTGCAACGGGGTATTTCACCTTTCCTTTCTGAAGTCCAGCAGATTTTTCAATCCGGTTGAATCCGGATCCTAAATGACCGGTATAGGTATCGTTTCAGGGATCAGGATCAGTTCGTGGCCATAGAAGAATGAACGGCTATTCCTGAAACACAGGTTTCCTTAAAACGGGTTCGGTGAATCCCGTATTACCCGTTAAACCTCCTGTTGGCCCTTAATTCCATTTTTTTCATTTTAACGGAACCTTCACGGGCCGGCAAACGTATGAATCTGACATAATAGAAAAAATCGTACTAAAGGCTATGGATATTTTAAACAAAACCATCAAGAAGTTAAGCGAAGAGCAATACCAGGAACTGATCACCCAGGTTTCGGGGAAGAAAAAGAACAAGCCTTTCATCGTGCTGGAAACAGCCCGTCAGCGGGATGTGGAAGACAGCGAGATGATGCAGATGCTGCAGGTGAATCCCAGCACCTATTATACGCTGAAGTCGAGACTGAACAGTAAAATTGCGTCCATCCTTTCCAAAAAGGTCAGTAACCCGATCAGCGTACTGATGGAAGAGGTGGCCCGTGTGCCGGCCAACCTGTTCGGCACCAACAGGGAGTTTTCGATCCGGGCGTTAAAGGAACTTGAAAAGCAGCTCATCGAATACGACCTGAACGCAGAACTCATCGTGGTATACAAAACACTTGCCCAGTTGCATGCTTTCAGTGATGATTACTACCAATACGATCAGTTGTACAACAAGCACGTGGCTTTTTCGCTTGCCGTTTCAAAAGCCGAGAGCCTCTATTACATTTTCGCAAAAAAGCTGGGCATTTATCTGCTGACCCACGATCCGTCAGACCTGGAAGAAGTCATCCTGATCAAAAGAGAGATGAAAAATATCTGTGAACTTTACCAGTCGCACCGGCTTTTTGTCATTTACAACATGATGCATATTTATTATCTGTGCAGCATCGTACACAAACGCGAGGGGTTGAAAGCCCGGGAGCTGGAAATTGAAAATATCATCAGGGAGATGAACGGTATCTTTGAAAAATACCAGCTGGATACGTTTTACCAGAACATCAAATGCATCAGCGACTTTATGTTTTTTGAATTTTACCAGAAAACACATAACCAGGTGAGAGCAGATTTTTACCTGCAGAAAATTAACGTCCAGATTCCGGAAGTGGCATCCAAGCACGCCATGACATTCTATATTATACAGATGTTAAATTCCAGGATTGAAAAATTCATGCAGGATGGTGATGCCGAGCGGCTCACCGAATTAAACAACCACCTCGAAAAATATTTCGATATCCACCCGGAGGAGATTTATCATTTTATATCGTTTAAAAAATTTCTGGCTGTTTCCAGGTTTTACCAGAAAGACTATACCGGTTCGGCACGCATCATCAATGAACTTCGTAACGATATTTCCCTGAAACATTACCTGTTCACCGATGTGGAATGCAAACTTTTCCAGGCGCTTCAGTACTGCATCCTGGGCGAAGACGGACTTTGCCTGCAAATTATCTCCAGTCTGAAAAGGCAGATCCGGGAAGATGAAAACACCTTTTCCTCCGCCCACATCTTTATAAAATTGCTCAAGACGGCCTTGAAGCCTGCCGATTACCGTAAGAAAATAAAGAAGATTAATGAATTATGGGCCGAGTTTAATATGGCCAACAACGGAGTAACTCCGATTCTCCGTTTTCTGAGGTTGGATGAAAACATCATCCGGAGAATGACAAACCCCATCAAGGAATCCTGAACGAAAAAAAACCGGCTGATGACGCCGGTTTTTTTATGATTTTTTTTTCAGAGATTGATGGCCTCGAGGTATTTTTCGCTAAGGGGCTTGTTCACGTATTTGAATACGTGAGGATCGGTGGAGGCTTTGTTGATGTCATCCGGGCTGATGGAAGAAGAGAGCACCACCACTTTGCATTTTTTTCGAATGGTTTCCGACAGCACGGCAAAATCATGGAGAAAGGCAAAGCCGTCTTTGACGGGCATATTCAGATCCAGGAATACGATCTCGGGAAGCCCTTCCTCGTTATCCTGGTTTTCCTTTAAGTAACCGATGGCATCATCGGAGGAAGTTTTAACCATGACTTTTTCTGCAAATCCGGAAGAAGTGATCATGCGTTCATTGATAAAGTTATCAATCTCATTATCATCGACCAGTAAAACCTTTTTGTATTTGGCTGTGATGCCTGATTTGCCTTTCATCGAAAAATTTTTGCAACCGGTTTGACCTTTGTGGTGACAGGTGGAATCGAACCACCGACACAAGGATTTTCAGTCCTTTGCTCTACCAACTGAGCTATGTCACCTTGAAATAATGGGCGCAAAAGTAGAATTTTATTTAGAATCCGGAAAGAATAACCGAATAAATTTTCGGCAAACCGGAATTAACAGGTACTTTCGTCTCTGCTAAAAATAACCTGGTGATGATCAAACTGATTCTGGACAGCGGCAACACCAGCCTGAAGGCGGCTTTCTGCAAGGGTAAAAGAATGATTCGTCTTTATCGCGACACCTCCTTCGCATTTCTTCAGCAGAAAAACATCCTGCAGCAATACGGACAGCCCGGGGCCATTATCTTTTCTTCGGTCGGCCGGCATCGGAAACTGCCTCGGCAGCTGACCAAAGGCGCAACCGTTGTGATCGGGCTGGAGCCTGGCATACGCCTTCCATTCCGCATCCGGTATAAAACGCCTGAAACGCTGGGAAACGACAGGATCGCCAATGCCGCCGGGGCCCGGGCCGTTTTCCCCGGAAAACCTGTACTGGTGATTGATGCAGGCACCTGCCTCAAATTTGATTTTGTAGACAGCCGGGGTGATTATATCGGGGGGAGCATTGCTCCCGGTCTCCGGATGCGGTTTGATGCACTTCACCGTTTTACTGCAAGACTGCCTGCACTTACCTTTACCGGCAAAACCATGCTCACCGGCATGTCGACCCGGGACTCCATGATTGCAGGCGTGCAAACAGGCATCCTGGCCGAGACCGCCTGCATGATTGAATTATACAAGGCCCGGCATAAGGGACTGAAGGTGATACTCACCGGAGGGGATTGGCGTTTTTTTGAAAGTAATTTAAAAAACCACATCTTTGCATCCCCAAACCTGACCCTTAGCGGCCTCAATGAGATTCTGGACCACCATCTTTCCTGTTAAGCATAAACAGGTTTCCATCACGGTTTTATTTTTTCTGGTGTCCGGCTTAACCGCCAGCGGGCAAAACAGTTCGGTTTCTCCTTACTCGCGATACGGTCTCGGTGATCTCCAGTTTGGTGGTTTTGCCGGCGAAATTGCCATGGGCGGCATCAGTGCCGGCATCCGGCATCCCTACCAGCTGAACTACTCCAACCCGGCCTCCTATGCTGCGCTTCACATGACCACGTTTGAAACAGCGGTGAAGGCACAACTGGTGAAAATGTCCACGCAAACCGGGCAGGGCAATTCCAACACCACAGCCCTTTCCTATCTCGCACTCGGGTTCCCGGTTATCAAGGGAAAATGGGGCGCCAGCTTCGGGCTGATACCCTTCAGCGATATCGGCTATACCATCCGGGAATCCCAAACCGTCAGCCAGGTTGGACAGGTAAATTACCTGTTTGAAGGAACGGGCGGTATAAACCGGTTTTACCTCGGGACGGGTTTTACGCCTTTAAAAAATCTTTCCATCGGTATTAATGCCTCTTACCTGTTTGGCACGCTTGCACGAACCAGGAAGATAGAATTCCCGGACCAGCCGAACTTTTTTAATACGCAGAGTTCCGTCAATACCAACCTGCATGATTTTTATTTTAACTATGGCTTGCAGTATATTCTCACTTTGAAAAAGGAGCAACAACTTACTTTTGGTCTCTCCGGAGCGCTGGCTTCCAATATCCGTACGACCAACGACCTGCTAACGATCAACTATGTCATCGTTTCTTCCAACATTATTCATAAAGATACGATTGAAGAACAGTCGGACTATAAAGGCAAAACAACGCTTCCGGTCAGCTGGTCGGGCGGAGTGGTGTACCGGAAAGGCGAAAAATGGCTGGCCGGTATCGATTATTCCTTCCAGAACTGGAGTAAATTCGAATCTTTTGGAAGCAACGATTCACTTCAGGACAGTTACCGGCTTTCTGCAGGCGCCCAGTTTGTACCCGATGCATCATCGCTCCGGTTTTTCAGAAGAGTGCAGTATAAGGCGGGATTTCGCTTCAGTCAGACCTACCTGAAACTGAACAATACACCGCTGAAGGATTACGCCCTGAATGTAGGGTTCGGAATGCCCCTTAAAATAAAAAACATGCCCCGGATTCTTCCCCTCATTACCTTTGTTGTGGAGGCCGGTCAGCGGGGCACAACCAGTCGCCAGCTGCTCCAGGAACAATATCTGCGCTTCCACCTGGGCATATCCATCAGTGAAGAATGGTTTTTAAAACGTAAATTTGATTAACCGGTTTGCCTGGCGGAATAATTACCAAAGCCGTTGACAAAACGCAACTAATTTTTTCAGAATGTCTTCCGATAAACCTATTTTTGTATTAGTTTTGTTGGTGCTGCTAACGGCAGCCTGTGAAAATGACATTGAGAAAGTAAAATTGCTCACTTCCCAGGTTGTTTTACCTGTTGAGTCTGCTACCGGGGTGGAGATCATCTACAGTGACTCGGCCCGGATCAAGGCGAAAATAATGGCACCCGAATTAAACCGGTTTTCCGGCACAAACAATTACATCGAACTGCCAAAGGGTGTGAAACTGGAATTCTACGATCACCAAATGCATATTACCTCCACCATGACAGCCGACCATGCCATCCGTAAGGAAAGGGAGATGATCGTGGAAGCCAGGAGGAATGTGGTGGTGATTAATGAAAAAAATGAAAAACTGAATACCGAGCACCTGGTCTGGAATGAACGCACCAAAAAAATTTATTCGGAAGAGTTTGTCAAGATCACCACTTCAGATGAAATCATTTACGGGAATGGATTTGAAGCAGACCAGGATTTCAGCCGGTATAAAATAAAAAACATCAAAGGCACCATTACCGTAAAAAAATCAGATCATGTTCCGAATCCTTGAAATAGCCTGGCTCATTTTTGCCATTTCAGGAGCTTGCCTGGGAATCTATAAGCTGTCCATGGAAGGCATCAGTGAATCACTGTTTTTCTTCTTTTTCACGCTGATAGCCGTGGTTTTTTACTTTATCCGAAGGAAACAACGCATTGCCATGGAAAAGGAAAACCAGCGGATGAACTCATCCGGGAATTAATCCTTTGCTGATGGACCTTCCCCTTTTATTGATTCTTACCCTCATTATTTCAGGTTTTTTTTCAGGCATTGAAATCGCGTTTTTGTCATCCAATAAATTTAAAATCGAGCTGGATAATAAACAGGGCAGGCTTCCGGCCCGACTGTTGTCGCATTTTGTAAAATCCCCATCCCGTTTTATCTGTACGATCCTCGTCGGTATTAACATCGCCATTGTGGTCTATGGCGTGACCATGGAAAGAATCCTGGAGCCCCTGATTTACAGCTGGCTGCCTGAGCAGTATGAATCTGCAGGAATGATTCTGCTGATCCAGACCATCATTTCCACCCTGGTCATCCTGGTGACCGGAGAATTTATACCCAAGGTCCTGTTCCGGATCAATCCCAACCAAACACTGTATTTTTTTTCCTGGGTCATCATGCTGGCCTATGTCATCCTGTACCCTGTTGTTTACCTGATCCTGTCGATTACCCACCTGGTTCTGCGAATCGTTTTTAAGATTAAATTTACTGAAGACAAACCCCTCTTCGGGCGCATTGATCTGGACCAGTACGTGGAGGAATTACATTCCGGACTGACACAGAAAAATGCGGTAAACAGCGGTATCCAGATTTTTCAGAATGCGCTTGATTTTAACGAGGTTATCGTCAGGGAATGCATGATTCCCCGCACGGAAGTTATAGCCATGAAGTCCGATGAGCCGGTGGAGGCATTACGGCAAAAATTTATTGAAACCGGTTTGTCCCGGATCATGATTTACAATGAATCACCCGATTACATCATTGGTTTTACACACTCTTCGGAAATGTTTAAAAAGCCGGAAAGTATCCGGGCCATCCTGCTGCCGATTTTAATCGTCCCCGAAACCTTTGCTGCAAGAGAACTCCTGACCATGTTTACCCAGCAGCATAAAAGTGTGGCCCTGGTGGTGGATGAGTACGGCATGACCGCCGGAATTATTACCATGGAGGATATCATGGAGGAAATCTTCGGTGAAATAGAGGATGAACATGATATTGAAGACCTGGTGGAGGGCCGTATCGGAAAAAATGAATATGTGTTCTCAGGTCGTCTCGAAATTGATTACCTGAACAACAAATATAACCTGGGTATACCGGTAACCGGTGATTATGAAACACTGGCCGGTTTTATTTTTCATCATCATGAAAATATCCCTGAACCCAATGAACAGCTTGTGATACCACCTTTTGTCATTAAAATCCAGGCCATTAAGGGAAACCGGATTGAACAGGTGAAATTGACGTATGACAGTGAATTGCGTTAATTTACGTATCAAAATATTACAAATTGTCGTATATTCGCGACCTTAAAATTTTTAAATTCCCTTGTATTATCATTAATCAATTGAAAATATGGCAGTTATAGGTAAAATCAGGCAACGGGCCGGCTTGCTGATCGGTATTGTGGGCTTTAGCCTTGTAGCCTTTATCCTGGGTGATTTGCTTACCAGCAACAGGCAGTTTCTTTCCGATGGAGGAACTGATGTGGCCGTGATTGGCGGCAGTAAAATCAATATCCGCGACTTTGAAGCCCGGGTGAATGAGCTGGAAGAGAATTATAAACTCAACAACAAGGTGGAAACGGTCGATCAGAACGCCATTGACCAGCTCCGGGAACAGGCCTGGAATATGATCATTAATGAAGAGGTCCTGGGAAAACAATATAAAAAACTGGGCATTACCGTCAGTACGGATGAACTGTTCGACATGGTCCAGGGTAAAAATATTCATCCCCAGATCAGGGATGCCTTCAAGGATCCCAAAACCGGCATGTTTAGCCCTGCCAACGTGATTAATTTCCTCAAAAACATGGATAGCGACCCGACAGGCAAAACCCGTGCGCAATGGCTGAATTTTGAAAATGCCATCCGCGAAGAAAGAGTGGGTCAGAAATACAGTGAAATGATCAAACAAGGCCTGTATGTCACTACTGCCGAAGCTAAAATGAATTACGAAGTGACCGGTCGCACGGCCAGTATCCGGTTTGTGAGCGTCAACTACAATACCGTACCGGACAGCAGCATAAAAATTGTAAACAGTGACCTGGAGAATTATTACAACGAGCATAAGGCCATTTATAAGCAGGAGGCTTCCCGGAAAATTGATTTCGTGGTGTTTGATGTGCTTCCTTCCGATGCCGACAGGAAGCAGATCCTGGAGTCCATCAGCCGCGAGATGGAGCCGTTTAAAACGGCTGCAAATGATTCCCTGTTTGTAGCCCTGAACAGCGATTCAAAACCTGATGAAACGTTTCATAAAGCTGGCATCCTGTCCCCGAACATTGATACCATCATGTTTAACTCACCTGTTGGAACTGTTGTGGGGCCTTATGAAGAGGGAGGTTCGTTTAAGATCTCCAAACTTTCCGCCGTTAAAAATCTGCCGGATTCTGTAAAGGCACGCCATATCCTTCTGAAAATTGAAAAACCCGAAGATAAGGACAAGGTGATGGCTATGGCAGACAGCTTAAAGAACCTGATTCAGAAAGGAACCAAATTTGAATCCCTGACGGGCTTGTCAGCCGACCAGGGATCGGCGGCCAAAGGAGGAGACCTGGGCTGGTTCCAGCAGGGCATGATGGTGAAAGCCTTTAACGATGCCTGTTTCGAAGGGAAAAAGGGCGATCTTCCCATTGTACAGTCTGAATTTGGCGTTCACCTGATTGAAATCCTGGATCAGGGTAAAACACAGCCTGTGGTTAAAGTGGCTACCATTGAAAGAAAACTGGAGCCGGGTTCCAAAACGTTCCAGGCCATTTTTGCCAGGGCCAATGAATTTGCCGGCAAAAACAATACGGCCAGCGCATTCGACAAGGCGGCTGCAGATCAGAACCTCAATAAACGTACTGCTGATAATCTGAAGGAAACGGACAAGAACCTGCCCGGTGTGGAAGGTGCACGTGAACTGGTTCGCTGGGTGTATAAAGCCAAAAAGGATGAAGTATCCAAAGCCTACGAAATGGATAATAAGTTTGTCGTGGCCCATCTTGTGGAAATACGTGAAAAAGGCATAGCGCCGCTTGAACAGGTAAAGCCGCAGGTGGAAGCCGAAGTCAGGAGAATAAAAAAGTATGAGGTGATCAGTGAAAAAATGAATGCCGCCGGAATATCAAATCTCGATGGGCTTGCATCCAAAATGAATACCACTGTGATGACAGCCGAAAACATCAGTTTTGCATCCCCGTATATTCAAAACGTAGGGTCGGAGCCGGAACTGGTCGGAACCATCTTTGCACTTAAAAAGGGCGAAACCTCCAAACCTGTGAAAGGTGCATCGGGAGTTACGGTAGTAACCCTGATCGACCTGAAGGAGCCGGCTCCCACCAAAGATTACACGGCCAGCAAAAAACAACTCATGCAAATGACCGGTCAGCGGTCACAATATGAAGTGTTTAACGCGCTTAAGGAAAGTGCTGAAATTAAAGATAACCGCGGTAAATTTTATTGATTCCGAATCCCGGTTTTACCGCTCAGCAGACCGGCCGGTCATGCCGGTCTTTTTTTATATGATCCGGATGAATTACAGACCGCGAGGCGGATTCAGTCAATCCGATCAGGATGTCCATCGGCCGGGTATTTCAATCCCTTACCATTCTTTTCCGAAACATCCTGCGGAAGAAGTATGACATCGTTTGTTTGAAAGGTACTCAGCAGCATTTCCTGAAACGATTCGCCTGAAGAAATAGCTGGCCATGTGTTTGTCCGTCAAATTGGAAAATCAATTTACAGGACCCCGATGCGCACCTGATTACAAACAGAAAAAGCGAAGGCAAAAAGAGGCTGTTCCAACCCCCTTGGAACAGCCTCAGAAAAGGTTAACTACAGCTGAAATTATTTTTCGTTGAGTATGGTAACAGTACCCGTATATTCTTTTCCGTCATCCAGTTTGAGGATGTAGAAGTAGGTTCCATCGCTGAGGTT
>CAYWHE010000068.1:0-18696 GCA_964458125.1 uncultured Flavobacteriaceae bacterium
GTCGCCATGCGCATGGTCAATACCCGTATTTCTTGCTGCACCCCTTTCCTGGTTTACCGTTTTAATATACCGGAGGTTTTTAAAATTGAATCCGGCGATGATTTCCTCGGTGTTATCGGTGCTGCCGTCATCCACCACAATCACTTCAAAATTTTTATAATGCTGGTTGAAAACAGACTGCAGGGTGCGCCTGATAAAGTCGGCCCGGTTGTATGTCGGGATGATTACAGTAAAGAAAAGGTCATGCTGCATATACATGTGCTAATGAATCGAGCATGTTGCGTATGCCGAATAATTTTCCAACATCTTCTTTTCCACGGGGTATCAGCCGGCTGCAAAGATCAGGATTTTCCAGCAATTCCACGACGGCATGTTCAATGGCAGCACTGTCGCGGTATGGAACCACAAGGGCATTCACATGATCCCGGATGAATTCCGGCGCCACACCCGAAAGGGTGAAAACAGAAGGGATCCCCGCAGCCAGAGCCTCCACGTAGGTCTGCCCGAAAGCTTCGGAATGCCGGTCTACCGGCACATGCACATGCACATCAAACAACCGGTAAAGATTCACCAGGTCGTTTTCAAAAGGAATTTCCAGGTAGCTGTCCTCCGGCAGGATTTGGAGCAAAGCCGAAATTTTTTCCTTGTATTTTCCGGTGGCGTTGGCGAGTATAAGCAAGGCATCAGGATAGACCGCGAGCAGGTTCCGGAAGGCTTCCACCGTATACTGTATGCCCTTGAGTTCAATATACCTGGAAATCACACCAATCACCGGATGCCTTCCTTTTGCATTATACTTTTTTTCCAGTTTCCGGACGTTGCCGGGATCCGGAGACTGAAAAGCCGCCAGGTCAAAGCCGTGGTGTATCAGGACAATTTTTTCTTCCGGCACCTGCTCCCGCTCCATCAGTACCTGCTTCACGTTTTCACTGGTGGCTACAATTTTAGTGGCCATCCTGTTTATCCATTTATCGTACCGTACGGCGTGGGGATGGTATACGTGATGAGAAGTGGCATGATGCCGGGTATAAATCCGCTGTCGCACGCCCGCCATCTTTGCTGCCAGCAAACCGGCCATACCGGCATCCAGCAGGTGGGCATGCACGGTTTCTATTTTTTCCTTTTTCAGGTAGTTCCGGATGCGCATCACCGCTGCCGGAAAATCCTTTTTCCCGCGGTAGCTCACCGGCAACACCTTTATTTTTTCCAAGAGCAGAAATTTTTCCATTTCCGATTCTCCCGGATACAGCAGGATGAAATGGATATCAAAGCGGTCCTTCAGCCCGCCTGCAATCCATTCAAAGGCCAGCGCCTTGTTAATGTTGGAAAGTATGAGGGCGACCTTCTTCATGGATCAGGATAAAGGTTCTGCAATAATATCATAATGTTCCCGGCCCGCATCTCCGTGTTCCACTCCCGCTCTTCGTATACTGTAACCGTATTTCCGGATGATTTCGTGCAGCTCTTCGGCCGATGAACCCTGCCGATGCAGGTTCTGCCGGTCCACCTCCACAAACAAGACCGGGTGAAAGCTGGTGCAGGTGTAGGAAGCGCCTTTCAGTACATTGGTTTCAAATCCTTCCACGTCAATTTTGACCAGGTCAACTTTCGATATGTTTTCCTTCCTGACAAATTCATCCAGGGTGAGTGCCTGTACGGCACTGCTCCCGCTTTGTTGCTGCCTGTGCATGAAAATACCACCGCTGTTCCTGTTGGTTGCCTCCTCGAAAAACAATGTTTCCGGTTTATCCGATAAGGCCAGTTGTTCAACCCGGATCGTTTTAAAGTTATTGAGTGAGCAGTTTTGAAGACATTTCCGGTAATTCTCCGGGACCGGCTCAAATCCGATCACCTTGCCTCCGGGACCGGACAGGCGGGCAAACTGAAGGAGCGTTTCACCGATATTGGTACCGATATCGAGGATCGTCATTCCTTCCTTCACCAGCGGATAAAGTCCTTCCCGCACTTCCACGTTCAGCCCGAAATAAAGCACCCACTCCATGTATTCCGACAAATCGAGGCGGAAATGAATCCCTTGCCTGACGACGGTCCTGTACGTTCCAGGCGGATATTGGTAGTTTTGGGGAATACACTTTACTAAAATATGATCATACCCCCTATTCACCGTCATCCGGGCCAGCAGGGGCTCCAGTACGGGTAAGCGGAAAACATTCCTGAAAAGGTTAAAAAACCGGGTACGTAAAGGTATTTCCATAAGATGAAAGTCAGATTTTCCTGTCCGTAAATATCCGTCCAAGCCCGAAGATAAGCAATTCATAAAACCGGTAACGCAGCTTAACCGGAATCAGCCTGAAAACGTTAAAATGGTCTATGGCATTTACGAAGAGCGGCCTGCTGATCAGGTCAAGCAATATTTTTTTGATTCCTGCCGGTGAACTGAAATGCATTCGCCTGTTGATGGTCATGTAATGCGGATTCAAGTTGCGGAGGATGTCGTAACCCATCGTGTATTGCCTGTTGCGGATGATATAGGAACGGCAGGTGATCAGATCCATGTGATACCCGACGGCTGCCTTGTTGTAATACACCGGTATGGATTCCAGGAAGGCCCTGTAAACCAGGTCCAGGTCTTCCGCATCACGGAGTCTTTCATCAAAGCCATCCAGGCGGTTATAAACTGAACGACTCAGGGTAACATTAGCCGAAGTCATGTACAGGTCATCCGCACACAGCGGGTTGGGGGCCGATTCAATCTGCCTTTTCCACTGCCCGCTGATAAAACATTTATATCGCTGGATATCCGTTTTCATGAGGGGTTCGTCTTCCAGCTGACTACCCACGCAAATGGTTCCGGGATGCTGACGGTGATGAAGCAGGTGGGCGGCAAGCGTTTCCGGCAACACGCGCATGTCATCATCCAGGAACCAGAGCAGCTCATTGACGGACTCCCGGACACCACGGTTTTTAGCGGAAGCCCTCCCTTTGTTTTCCTGGTGTATGATTCGCCAGGAATACTTCAGGTCCAGATTTTTAATGACCTGTTCCGGCTGGTCCGTCGATCCGTCATCGATGACCAGTAACTCCCAGTCCCGCTCCGGCAGGGCTTCCAGTGATTTCAGCAAACGGGGAATTTTACCGGTGCCGTTAAAGGTAATGACAATAATGCTTGTTTTCAAGGCGCCGGATGAAAGGTCGGTTACCATTTAATGCCAAGTTTTCGGGCAATAACCTGGTAGGCAGGCCTCATGGATAAAGGTGTGGCTATATACAACTTCCGGAAGACCTCTTCCTTCCGGGTTTCCACCGGACGCCTGCCGGTATCCAGCCGGATATTGTTCTTCCGGGCCAGGCGGATGGCATCAAGCATCCATTTTCCCTTCGTGACTGCTCCTCCGATATACATGATGGGACCGTGAATACCTTCCTTCCCTTTGGTTTCCATCACGCACAGGGAAATAAAATCCCTGGCGCTGGCGCGTTGAGACCCGTTGATTTCAAATTCCCACGGATTTTCACCATCCACCAGCAGATCAAGCAGGGACTGACGTTTCCAGATGGCTGTCTGCAGGTTGATATAATATCGTCCTCCAGTCCGCACCTTCGCCAGGTCAGGATATCCCGGCAAAGGATCATAGGGATAATAACTGTTATAGCGGGAAGGAAAACAACCCAGCCTTAAAAAGTCGGCATGCTCCTGCCTGGCCACTTCAAACAACCGGTTGATGGCCTCATTATTAACCGGCTCATAAATAAAATAATCCTCCAGGATCAGCAGTATGTAATCATCGGTCAGTTGTTCCAGTGCAGCTTTGAGTTCTGAGGACCAGTTCCGCTCCGGACCGGTCCGGATAACCGACACCCGGGCATCAGGGTGACTTCCCTTATTGGTAAACAGGTAAACAGGCGACTGACAATCGGGCCAGAACTTAAATAAAAAGGAAAAGAAGGGCGCCCATAAATCCTGGTATTTATCACAAGAAGGAACGATAATGGTATGCTGGGTACCGGATGGCATGAAATCGTTTAGAGGAGTGAATTATCCCGCAGCAGGCAACGGGGCATCATATTTATTGTTTTTCATTCGCCGCAAGCAACAGGGCATCGTACCAATTATTTTTCACTCGCTGCAAGCAGCGGGAACTCACCCTAAGACAGGAAATCAGGAGTGTAAAAATATCCGCAAACACATCTGCACTTGAACGATCGCGAAGGTAATTCTTAAATTTATGACGGCCAAGCCATTTACCCCGTTCGTGCAATTCATTTCGCTCTTCCGGCCAGACCGCCCATTTTTCAAGGCGGGCACGTTCTTCCATGGCCAAAAAGTCGTATTCCGGTATGGTCTTCCTGAACTCCTCCCGGATACGGCAAACGGAAAGCGAAGTCCTCATGTCCCCCGGCATTTACAGACCCTTCATCCATTATCCTATAGGAAGGACCAGGTTCGGGATCAGATCATCACAGGATTTCGTCCGGGATCCTGCCTCTTTAATCGGGGTGATTTCTTTTTTTTCTGAACCAATTTAATATCCAGCCTGGAATCCACCGATTACGGAAATTTAACTTCCGGAAATATTTCCGTTCCTCCGGGTTGAGCAGGTTCCTGTCAATCTCACTAAAAAAAAGAGAGGCCTTCATCCGTTCATTAGCGGCATAAAACTCATCTCCAAGCAAAAACAAGGAGTAGTTCATCGCTTTTACCAGGGATAACCCGGTAACCGGTGGTGGAATATCGAAATAATATTCCTTATCCGGTATATAAAGGTTTTCCATCAACCTGCACAGTCCTTCCTGCCCGGTTTGTTTACCGATGGAATAACAGATGGTGGCCCGTTCGGTTTGAAAGGTCATTCCTCCGCGAATGGTTTTGGATTCCCCGTGAAACCGGAAATGCACCAGAAGATCAGGAATTTCCATGATGTGTGTGATTCCATAATGGATTAGGTAACGCATATACCATTCCGAATCAAAGGTATAATCCAGTTTTTCATTCAGCAGCCCAAGGGTATCGTAACATTCCTTTCTGAAATACATGGCGGGTTGGGGAACAACTCCCGAACCGATGGTTTTTTCGGCAGATTCCCTGACCACGTTTCGCGATCTCCACAGTTCACCGTGGTCATTGAAATAGGCAATTTTTCCAATCACCGCATTTACCTCCCGGGATTCAAAACTCCGTGCAACGGCAAAAAGTGATCCCGGCTCGAGGTAATCATCGCTGTTCAGCCAGCTGATCACTTCTCCGGTGGCCCTTCGAAGGCCTTTGTTAACAGCCTGTGCCTGCCCTTCATCCTTTTCCGAAACCCACCAGGACAACCGGGAAGCATACCTGCTGATGATGCCGGTTGATCCGTCCGTACTTCCTCCGTCCACGATCATGTATTCCAGATTCGGGTAATCCTGATCCAGCACCGATTTTATTGTTTGTTCCAGGTAAGGAGACTGGTTCAGGCTCGGGGTAATCAGGGTGATCCTGGGGTAAGTATTCGTGGAGGTCTTCTCGCTCATAGACAGTTTCAGCAGACTTCTGATTAAAAGTACAAAGCTAATTTATAACCGGCAAGCCATAACCATATCTTCTCATCTCTCCATTTATCGCATCCCCGTTCTCTTTTTAATTGCCCGAAGCAGGGAACGGGTAAAAACGGAAAGCGCTACGGGAAGTGAAACCTCCCCTTGTTCATAATCCCTGATCTTTCTGATCCGGGCATTGAACAGGTCAGGATGGATCCGGGCTGAAGACGAGGGCTTGAATCCATATTTTTCCGCTATTTCCGGTTTGGTCACCAGGAACATATTTTGCCTGTACCAGACATCGACCTTGCTGTTATCCCAAAAACGGTCCCTCAGGATATCGTAAAAATCAAAACCATGCTGCCGGAATTTTTCCGCCCACCAGGAGGGCCATTGTTCATTGAGGTGATGCTGTCCTCCCTGCCCGGGAACGGCGGCGGAAAAAATAATGATGTCGGAGAGCCGGACCAATGAATGGACAAAATTACCGGCCGCAGCCTCCCCCAGGTGTTCTGCAACTTCCAGCGAGATCACCAGGTCATACCTGCGGTTCAGCGTGACCGGTTTTTCCAGGTCTGCCGCTATAAAGTGAGCCGGTGAAATGTACAGGTTGCCCCGATCCACATAATCCCCGTCAATACCGGAATAGTCGGTGATCCCCGCTTTCTCAAAAACGGCCAGCCAGGAACCCAGCCCACATCCCACATCGGCAACCGACTTCGGATGAAAAAGAGAAACCAGGTAGGGTACCACTTCGGCAGCAGCACCGGTATTGTGCACATTGACGGTATGCCGGTAACGCAGCGCTGGTCTCATCCTTTTCTATGGAGCCGTATGTAAATCGTTTTCCTGTCCGGAAATTTGCCGCCGGCAGACTCCCTTGGCATGACCGGCTCAACCTGCGCAAAATTAATTAAAATCATCAAGGCTGTCTGAATTTCCTGCTTCCTCCGCTTTAAAAATTCACCGCTCTTCCCGCCGATCCGTTTTTCCATGCATTTGATCTTCCCGCCAGGCTTTGACGTCCGGTTCAATACTGAAGCGACCACCTGCAGCCAGTCATTCCCGGGCAGGAATTATCCGGTGACGGATCAAGAAGATGACCTGCCGCCATCACCAGCCGGCCAGGCGGAGAACCTTATCCATGGCGCGAACCGGGAGGCTGTACCGGTATGGTTGTGACAGGTGCAAATACCAGTGAATGATTTTTTGCAGAATGCTCCGGGGGTCTCCAAGATCAGTGTGACTTTCCGGTGCGTAACGCCTGCGATTTTCATTCCAGTCCACATACCAGATAAAAGCAGTGGAAAACCTGGATGGTCCATGTTCCAGCATCATACCGACAACGGCCTTGTCCCACCAGTAATCCAGTTTTTTAACCGTTTTCATATCAATCCCTTTCGCTTCATAACGTTCCAGCCATTGCTGCTGCATGGGCACCGTGTATTTCTTCCGCTTCAGGTACATATACATGTGATGATACATCCTGTACAGGGTTACCGTTTTTTTTTCAGGGAAATGGAGGCATTCGTAACACTGGTACCAGCAATGCTTGCTTTGCATGCGGGCCCAGTCGGTATATTGGTAATGCAAAACCTTGACAGCCTTCAGGTCTACATAGGTTCCGTTTTGAGGCAAAGGAATCCTTGGACTGTGTATGCGGGGACCCGTATGTTCCGTTCCGTCATCGGCAATGGCCCAGGGGCTGTTACCCAGCACCCAGCATCGCTTAAACCCGGGCAGGATATTGACCCAGTTAAAGCGGAACACCGTTCCCGGGGGCGCATACAGGACTTGTTCCCATTCACCGGTCCCGGCATAATCTGCCGTCAGGAATTCATCGGCGTCGAGGGTAAAAAACACTTTGTTACCTGCTATTTTCCGCCCGGCATCGAGCAATAATTTTTGCCTTTCCGGCTCATTAAAATCCGGATTATTATTTTCAATCAATTGAACCTTCGGGTAGCGTCCTGCGATTTCACGGGACCCGTCATCTGAACACTGGTCCGCTATAATAATGTGATCGGCCCAAAGGGATGCACAGGCCAGGAAACGGTCCAGTATCCAGGCCTCGTTTCTGACCGGGGTCAGGCATATTAATTTATTCCTTTCTTTCACGATCTCCGGTCATTCAAACCGGTTGCAAAGAAAATTAATTTACAGGTATATCGCACCACGGAGTTTAAAAGTCATACCATTTGTAAAACAACCGCCGGCCTGGCCGGGAAATTCGGGAAGCCGGCTGAATGTCCCATTCTGAATTCCGGAAAAACCTGAGCGGAAATGCAAATCCTTATATTTGTTCAGCAAAATCATGCCATCAGCTGAATTCCGGTTTTGCGGGTTAGCGCTCAAAAAAAATGTAATTCCCGCAACCGGCCGCCTGGTATAAAACAATCCTGTACGACAAGCGTTAGCTCACCGGTTTTACATCTTCATGTTATCTTTGGCCCCTATGATCAGATCCTTCCTGTGTTTCTTTCTTATTTTGCTTTCCTTCCTGCGCCATGCAGCGGCACAGCAAACGGATTCAATGACCGTGATCCGGCTGACGGCTTCCGTATTTGATAAGGAAACCGGAAGACCCCTGCCCACCCTGATGATCGTGAACAAGCGGACCATGCTTGGTTTTTTCAGCAATAATGAAACATTTGAAGTCAAACTTTTCAACACCGATACCCTGCTCATCGGCTCACCCGGTTATCAGACGTTGTCCCTTTGCCTGAGGGATTCTGCCGGGCAGCATGCGGTTTCCATCAGGTTGTTTTTAAGCATACTGACTTACCAGGCAAAGGAAGTGGAAGTTTTCGGAGCCCGCGACCTTGATAAAATCCAGTCTGACATTGAAAAACTCGGCTATACCAAAAAGGATTACATGCTTTCGGACCTGGATGCCCTCAACAGTCCGATTACTTTTTTATATCAGCAGTTCAGCAGAAAAGAACGGGCTAAACGGGAACTGGCTGAACTAAAGAACTACGACCGGCGGAGGGCGCTGCTGAAAGAACTCTTGTCCCGCTATGTTGCTGCGGATTTAATGGATCTCGACACCCGGGAATTTGACGACTTCATCGACTTCTGCAACGTGTCGGACGAGTTTATGAAAAATTCCAGCCAGTATGAATTCATCCTGTACATCCGGAAAAAATACGAAGTATACCGGATGATCCAAAGATCAATACCACCCGGTCAGAAATAATTCAGTTTTTGCATGATTCCGGCAAAACGGTGACGCTTACCGGAAGAGGTCCTGTGACCTGACGATGTTCACCGTTTTTACATTCAGTTTATAACCGGCAACGAGGTCATCTTCCCTCAGGATGGATTCCGGCATGCCTGCCTTCAGGGAATTGGAGTAAGACATGGGAGAGGTGGTATTGGCCAGCAGGCTTTTCGATAATTCATCGGCTTCGGAGGCATCTGTTACAATGGTCATAAACATGTTTTGGGTCTGCCAGTATTTTTTCATGGCTGCATTGACCTTTTCCGCCGTACAGGATGCCAGCAGCGCATCCATTTCACCGAGGTAATCCTGCCTGCCGTAAAAACGGCTGTCCATCAGGAATCCCAGTTGTTTGGCCGGGGTCATGGCATATAATTTTATGTAGGAGCGCAGGAACGTCCTGGTGAGTTCAAAATCCTGCATACTCATACCGCCGGTGATCAGATTATCCATTTCACGCACCGCCATGCGGATGGCAAAATGGGCATGTCCGGTTTTAATGCCGTCCAGTTCGGGATATTGGGCCTTCAGTCCTTTGGCAATCTGCACGGGACGGATCCAGATGGAAAAATAATTCGAGAAACGAGGATACCCGGGTTGGGGAAGCATGTTCTGCCCGCCGTTTTCATACCATTCAATATAGGAATAATCCCCGTAATTCATGGAGCGTTGTTCCCGTATTTTCTGGTAAAGCCTGGAGTATGATTTCCGGTGTTCACCGAGCCAGGAATTGGCAATCATGAGGGCTGCAAAATCATCGCTCTGACGGTTGATGGCCAGGGGGAAACCCATAAAGATGGCTGAACCGAGTGCGTTGTCCTTGGAAACTATTTCCACCTGCATACCTTCCGGATTCCTGGCCTTGCCGGGAGCGGGAAGAACGGGAGCGGAGGCGGATAATTTGTTCATGTCGGCCTTTAACACAGCCAGGAATTCCGGTGTGTAATTGCCCGCTATGCCAATCATCAGATTTTTGGAAGTGAAATAAGTCCGGTAGTGATTCCGGGTATCATCGAGCGTAATGTTTTTCACCCCGGTGGAGGTTCCCTGGACAAGATGCTGGTAATTGGTGTTTCGAAACAGAAAATCTTCCAGTGCCTTTTTGCTGTATTCCTCATCGCTGGAAGAACGGATAACCTGGTCCACGTAATTCTGCTGGTTTGATTTCACCCTGCTGAAGTCGCTTTCATCAAAGCGGGGTTTCAACAGGAGGTCGCGCATGACCGGATAAAACGAATTTAAAAAATCAACAGGCGTTTCAAAGGTAAAAACCGTTACCTCCTTGTCGGTGGAGGCGTAATAGCGGATGGCCATGGGGTACAGCATGTCTTTGATCTGCACGGAGGTCAGGTCTTTGGTTCCCCCGGCCATGATCAGTTCGGAGGCCAGTGCGGTAATTCCTGCTTTTCCGGCCGGATCACAGATGGAGCCGTTACGGAACATCAGTTTGATGACCACTTTATTGGATCCGGGCTGCCGGAGTTCCACCACTTCCTGGGCCAGGATCCCCGCCGCCGGCCATAAGAGGGCCAGGCAGATTAAAACGCTTTTTAACAAGGTGCTTTTCATATTCATATTTCGTATATGGATTCCGTTAAATTATTTGATTCCCCCGGTTTCGCCGGGAGTGATCGTGCCGATGGTCAGTCCTCCGGGAACCAGGTATACCCGTGCAGCCCGCATGACATCCTCGGCTGTCACCTTTTCCAGGTTGGCATACAGGCGGTTCAGGGATTCGGGGTCACCGGTGTTCCAGATCATGTAGGAAAGCGCTTCGGCAATGGCCGAAGGACTGTCGCTTTGCATGGCGAAGGAATAACGTATCCGCGACTTAGTGTCTGCAAGCAGTCTGGGGTCAACTGCGTTTGTTTTCATCTTTTCGATTTCCTTATCGATCTCCGCCTTCACATAGGCCATGTCGTCTGCATTCACCAGCGAGGCGTCAATCTGTACCAGGTAAGGATCACGGGTGTTGAAGATGCCACCTTCCAGTTCCCGTACCTTTTGTTCCTGGATGACGAGTTTATTATACAATGCGGATTTCTCAGAAAAAAGAACGGACATCAGGATGTTCATGGCCGTGGCGTCTATTTTCACGTCGGAATACGCGGGTCCTTTATAGGCCAGGGTCAGGTGGGGAGGAAAACCTGCATGCTGAATATGGGCATAACGGGTTTCCTTCTGGGCTGGTTCTTCCGGAATCTGGCTGACGTAATTTCCCCGTTCCCATTTTCCGAAATACTGCTCGGCGAGCGCATTCACCTTATCCGCCCTGATATCGCCAACCACGAGAATGGTGGCATATTCCGGGCGATAGAACCGCTTGAAAAACTGGATGGAATAATCATACTGGTTGGGCATATCCACCACATCCTTGAAGAAACCCATGGTCGTATGTTTATAGGTGTGAGCGGTAAAGGCCGCATCGTTCAGCTTTTCATCCAGTTTCTGAAGGGGGTTGGAAGAATTTTTCGTATACTCCCCTTTGACAGCGCCGGCTTCTGTTTTAAAGTCCTGAAGGGAATAGCTCAGGTTCATAAAACGATCCGATTCCAGTTCCATCATCTTATCGAGCATGTTGACATTACCGGTCATGTGGTAAACGGTACGATCCAGGGAGGTATTGGCATTGGCTGATGCCCCGATGGCCTTCAGGGCCTCGCTGTATTTTTCCTTGGAGTATTTTTCGGTTCCCCTGAACATCATATGTTCGAAAAAGTGGGCAAAACCTGTTTTCCCTTCCTCGATTTCATCCCTGGAGCCGACCCGCATGATGATATAAAAAGAGGCGATTCCCGGGCTATTATAAGGAACCGTGACCACGTTCAGTCCGTTCGGTAATTTTTTCTGTATAATGGGATAGGGCAGAATATTCTTCGATACCCCCTCATTTTCACCGGCATTCGAAACCATCACTCCGGCCATCAGCCATCCCAGCAACAACAGCGCAATTTTTTTCATTCTTTTTTTATTTTGGATGGCAAATATACCGGAATAAATAAACTACACGACCAATACCGGGTACATTAACATATTTTTATGATTTCGAAGGAAACAGGAAGCCCGGTTGTTCATTTACAGCTGATTTTCACTGTAAGATTCCGGAAAGAAAAATAGTCTTGTAAAATTCAATACTCTGTAATTCAATATTTTATCTGGTTATATTTTTCACTTTTCCATAAATTCTTACAGTCAGGTACCGGCTGGTTCCTTCCCTATTTTTTACCATGGAAAAACACCTGTTGGACCCGGGGAAATTTTCACTTGACAGAAATTAAGGCCGGCCTGGCCCTGTGAGGAGCCTATTTTTGGAACACCACACTAAACAAGTTAAAATGAACAACAACATTACCTTTCGTAAAATGTACCAGCGTCTCCTCATGGGGATTTTTGTCATCATGGTCAACGTCCTGTCAGGAAGTAACCGCGTTTATGCCACTCATGCGGCGGGAACAGACCTTACCTATACGTATATGGGTAATAACCAGTACCTGCTGGAAGTTTCCTTTTACCGGGACTGCGCAGGTATTGACGAACCCGATTCAGCGGCCATTTCCTGCAGTTCGGCAAGCTGCAACCAGAACTTTATCGTTTATGCCCTGAAAGTTCCGGGCACCGGACAGGAAATTACGACACCCTGCACCGTGGCGCTGACAACCTGCAACGGCGGGGCCATAACCGGCATCAAACGGTTTGTTTACCATAAACTCGTTACCCTTGGTGCGTGTTCAGACTGGGTGTTCAGTTTCCAGGAATGCTGCCGGAACTGTGCCATCACCACCATCAGCAATCCCTGCGGAAACAACAGCGAATTATACGTGGAGGCCAAACTGAACAGTGTGCTGGCAGCGGGCAACAGTTCTCCTTCGTTTTCAAACCTGCCCGTTGCATTTGTCTGCGTCGGGCAGAATTTCACTTATAATCACGGTGTCCTGGATGCAGACGGGGATTCCCTTGCCTATACCCTCATCACTCCCAAGACCAGTTCCTCCACAACGGTTTCTTTTATCTCGCCGGCCACTGCGGCCACACCGCTGAAATCATCCACTCCGTTTTCCATCAATTCCATTACGGGAGACATCAACTTCACTTCCAACGCCCTTCAGATCGGCGTTATGGCCGTGCTGGTGAGGGAATACCGCAACGGACAGCTGATCGGCAGCGTGATCCGCGACATGCAGGTATATACGCAGAATTGCTCCAATGCCATTCCCACGGCGAGCGGCATTGACAGCACGAATAATTTTTCGGTTACCGTCTGCCCGGACCAGACGCTTTGCTTCGATATTTATTCCGCCGATGCGGATGCGGCTCAGGGCGTCACGATAACGACCAACAACGGTATCCCGGGCGCCACCTATACCATTTCAGGCGGAAGCAGGCCCGTTCTTCACTTCTGCTGGACACCAACCTATGCCGATGCCAGCCTGCTTCCCAATACCTTTACGGTTACCGTCCGGGATAATGCCTGCCCGACAAACGGTATACAGACCTATTCCTATAGTGTTTTCGTTCCAAGCCCCTTCTTTACGGTGGTATCCTCACCCGTATCCTGCAACGGCGGGAGCAACGGAAGCGTTCTCGCCAGTCCCGTATATGGAAACAGTTATTCTTACAGCTGGAACACCGTGCCCGCATCATCAACAGCTTCGGTTTCAGGCCTTGCAGCGGGCGTATATACGGTAACCGTATCCGACAACAATCAATGCAGCGCGACGGCTTCGGTTGCCGTGGCGGAACCCGCTCCCCTTTCCCTGAACGGAGCCGTTTCCGGTCTCAACTGCAACGGGGCCTGCAACGGATCCATTAACCTCAGCACATCCGGCGGTACGGCTCCTTACTCCCACACGTGGTCCAACGGCTCCTTGTCGGAAGATCAGAATGCCCTTTGCGCGGGAAGCTTTACGGTAACCGTTACCGATAATAACGGATGTTCAGCGGCGGAAACCTACCAGATCACAGAACCCGATCCCGTGACCCTTTTGATTACCGGATATGATGTGGTTTGCCAGGGCCAGCAAAACGGCCTGGCCGATCTGCAGGTGAGCGGCGGATCCGGAAGCTATTCCTTCAACTGGTCCAATGGAGCCACCACCGAAGACATCAGCGGCCTGGCCGCGGGTACCTATACGGTAACCGTATACGATGTCTTTCAGTGCGCAGCCACCGCATCCGTCACCATCGGCTCGCCTGCCATACTGATGGCTACCGTGAACGGGACAGATGCCCAGTGCAACGGGGGCGCCGGTTCGGCCGACCTCAGCGTATCGGGCGGCACGCCCCCCTTCCAGTTCAGCTGGTCGAACGGGGAAACAACGGAAGATATCTCTTCGCTCGCTGCAGGAACTTATTATGTTTCAGTCTATGATGCCCACCAGTGCATGGTCCAGGCCCAGATCACGATCCTGCAGCCGGATGCCCTTTTTGCCAATATCCTGTCAGCCGACGGGGATTGTGAATCCGGCGGCGGTTCCGCCGATCTCACGGCCGGCGGCGGCGTGCAGCCCTATGGTTATCTCTGGTCCAACGGGGCCACCACCGAAGACCTGGGAGGACTTGCCACGGGAACCTATACCGTCACCATTACCGACGCCGGCGGCTGCTCCCTCACTGCATCGGTGAGCATCCTCGCTCCGGGATCTTTGGGCGGAATTTTATTCAGCGGCGATCTGCTCTGTCACGGCGACCAGAACGGGTCCATCGACCTGAGCGTGTCCGGCGGAATTGAGCCTTATGCGTATACCTGGTCGAACGGAGAAACTACCGAAGACATCAGCGCTTTGCCCGCCGGGGTTTACACCGTCATGGTCAACGACGGCAGGGGTTGTTCCTTCACGGCAACAGTATCTATAAACGAACCCGATGCGCTGGCCGCCACCCTGTCAGCCGTAAACGCGCTATGCAGTGCCGGCACCGGCTCCGTTGACCTGGAGGTGAACGGCGGCACGTCACCTTATTCCTTCCTGTGGTCGAATGGCGCGACCACGGAAGACCTGCAAAACCTTCCTGCAGGCAGCTATTCCGTGACCATTACAGACGCCAACGGATGCCTGCTAACCGGTCAGGCGGAGGTCTCCGGCATATCGTCCAACCTGCAGATCCTGGCGGGCGTTTACCATGCGCTGTGCAACGGGCAGGCTGATGGAGCCGTATCCCTGCAGGTTTCCGGCGGAGCCGCGCCCTATTCCTTCCTCTGGTCGGATGGTTCTACGGCACAGGACCTGGTACAGGCTTCTGCAGGCAGCTATACCGTAACGGTTACCGATGCCAACGGGTGCACCGGAAGTGCACAGGCCGAAATCATGCAACCGGATGCGCTTGCAGCCGTCGTTGCCATCCAGAACGGCAACTGCAACGGCAGCAACTCGGGTTCGGCAGACCTGACCGTTACCGGGGGCACGGCACCTTATTCCTTCCTGTGGTCCAACGGAGAAACTTCGGAAGACATCGGCAGCCTGGCCACAGGAACGTATACGGTTACCGTAACGGATGCTCACGGATGCCAGGTTATTGCAAATGCAAACATACAGAACACGGGATTCAGCGTATCCCTCCTCCCCACACCGGCCGGCTGTAACGGCGGAAATGACGGATCCGTGCAGTCCGTCGTCAATGGCGGAACGGCTCCATACAGTTTCGTCTGGTCCAACGGGGAAACCACGCAGGACATTTCCAGCCTGCTACCGGGCCTATACGAAGTGACGGTCACGGACAATAATAAATGCGTGGCATCCGCTTCCATCCTGGTGACCGAACCGGATGCGCTGGGACTGAAAATAGTCAGCTATCCCTTAACCTGCAAGCAGGACGGCTCTATTTTAACCTGGGTCAGCGGCGGCACACCTCCGTACAGTTACCTCTGGAGCAACGGGGAGACCACGGCAAACATCAGCGGACTGCAGGCCGGGTTTTATACGGTAACCATTACCGATGCCCATGGCTGCGTGCTGACGGCAAGCGAAACGGTGAATCCGGCTATTCCCATGATCCTGAACCTGGCCGCCACGGATGCCAGCTATGCGGGTGCACAGGACGGAGCCATCGACCTGACGGTGACCGGCGGTATGGCACCATTTGTCTACAACTGGAGCAACGGCGCCACCACGGAAGACGTCAGCGGCCTCGGCGCCGGCACGTACCAGGTCACCATCACGGATGCCCAGGAATGCCAGGCGACAGCCATGGTTGTCATACATGAGCCCGCCATCAGCGGTCTCCACGAAACAAATAACGGTTTTGAAGTCCTGTCATTTCCCAACCCGGCCACGGATGATGTTACCATCAGCCTGACCAGCCCGACCGGTATGCCGATCAGCATCCGGTTATACAATCCGGAAGGACAACTCCTCGGCCATTTATTCAACGGCCAGGTAAGCGGCGGTGTGCAACAGCGGGTCACCTGCCATGTCAGGAACCTGAGCCCGGGGTTATATTTTTATACGATCAGCACTCCTGAACAACAGTACAGCTATAAGTTACTTGTGGGACACCGGTAACAACGATTGGTTTTTTGTGGTTTTGGTTTGGCATTCGCGGGGTTCATCCCCGCGTTTGCTTTTCAGGCAGGTTCCCATGGACGGCATCGGGTGAAGGCCGGACCCCTGCCTTTTCAAATGTTAAGAAATGTTTGACATTTAAAAAAAAACGTACATTAGCCCCTTACATTAAACCCTGAAACCAATATGACTGAACAAACTACAATGCAAGGCAAGCACCCGCGCGGGCTGTATGTATTATTCTTTACCGAGATGTGGGAACGATTCGGGTATTACCTGATGGTGGGCATCTTCTTTCTTTTCATGACAGACACCTTATCCAGCGGAGGGAAAGGTTTCGATGCGGCCAAAGCAACGGATATTGTCGGCACCTACGTGGCGCTTGTTTACCTGACACCCTTCATAGGCGGTCTGATTGCCGACCGGTTTATCGGCTACCGGAAAGCGATTTTTATCGGTGGTTCCCTGATGGCTGCCGGTTATTTCGGCCTGATGATTCCCGGGGACACGGCCATGTTCCTGTCCCTGCTCTGCATTATTGTGGGTAATGGTTTTTTTAAACCCAATATCAGCACCCTGCTTGGAAATATATACAACAAGGAGGATCTGAAACCCCTCAAAGATTCGGCTTACAATATTTTTTACATGGGCATTAACATAGGAGCGTTCTTTTGCAATTTCGTGGCTGCTTACCTGCGGAACAAATATGGCTGGGGTTATGCTTTTGGCGCGGCAGGAGTGGGCATGGTGCTGGGACTGATCTGGTTTGCCAGCGGTGTCCGGCACGTGGCACATGCGGACATCATCAAGCCGGTACAGAAAGAGGACATGCCCATTTCCAAGATGTTTTTATATGTGTTCCTTCCGGCCATTATTGCAGGAGCCATCGGATGGAATTTACCGGGTCAGCTCTTAGGCAGCGATGCCACGGATGCCTTTCTCTTCGCCTGCGTACCGGTTATTATTTTTTATTTTTCCCTCTGGCTGAAAGCGGAAGGCATAGACCGTAAATGCATCAGCGCCCTGCTGACCATCTATGGCGTCTCCATCATCTTCTGGATTATTTATAACCAGAATGCAACTTCGCTGACCATCTGGGCCGAAACCTACACCGACCGGCAGATGCCGGCGGCACTGGAAAATGTCGGGCAGCCATTCGGCATGCTGCAGACGGTCACCACCGCCGATCATGAAGTGGCGAAACTGGATCCTTATTTCCGCACGGAAACGGATGAAAAAGGAAATGTGCTGACCCTTCAGGGACCGGATGCCTATTTTCAGAATCTTCCCAAAGAAAAATGGCCGGCTCCGCCGGAAACAGAAATGAAACTGTTATCCACGGAAATTTTTCAGTCCATCAATCCCTTCTTTATTGTCCTGTTTACACCCATTGTAGTGGGACTGTTCGGCTGGTTAAGAGCCAGGAGAAAAGAACCCACAACACCGTCCAAAATCGGCTGGGGCGTATTCATTTCGGGATTGTCCGCACTGGTCATGGTCTTTGCCGTCATGTCTACCGACATCTATCATGATAAAACCTCAGCCCTCTGGCTGACGGGCAGCTATGCTGTATTCACGCTGGGCGAGTTGTGCCTGAGTCCGCTGGGATTATCGCTGGTATCGAAAATCGCTCCTCCCCGCCTGACGGCCCTGATGATGGGAGGCTGGTTCCTGTCCACTTCCATCGGGGGTAAGTTGTCGGGCATCCTGGCCAGTTTCTGGGATTCCTTTACCGACAAACGCGTAATTTTCGTCATCATGTTTGTAGCAGCCACCGTGGCCACGATTGGAATTTATGTCATCGTCAAATGGCTGAACGAGATCGTGCGGGAGCGTACGGGCTCCGACTGATACCATGAACAGGTTAACACCTTACAGGAAAAAGTTCCGGTAAGGTGTTTTTGTTTTACTTAACTTTTATATTCGCATCACCAAACCCTCATTCATGGAAGAAACCAAAAAAGTATTCAAGCCTTATATTTCCGCTACCGACAGTGTGGCGGAGTTTACCGTCAAATCAATCATCCTGGGCGCACTGTTCGGAATCATTTTCGGAGCCTCCACGGTGTACCTGGCCCTGAAAGCCGGGTTGACGGTATCGGCATCCATACCGGTGGCCGTGCTGGCCATCTCCCTGGGACGGAAATTCTTCCGCACCACCATCCTGGAGAACAACATTATACAAACCACGGCTTCTGCCGGAGAGTCCATCGCAGCCGGAGTGGTTTTTACCCTGCCCGGTTTTCTTTTTCTTTCGATTAATGAAAACGGCAACAGTGTCGGAACGGAATATTTTAATTACATCACCATCTTCACGCTGGCGGTATTTGGAGGCATTTTAGGCACCCTGATGATGATCCCCTTAAGGCGCTCGCTGATTGTCAAGGAACATGACAACCTCCCTTACCCGGAAGGAACGGCCTGCGCCCAGGTGCTGATTGCCGGGGAAAAAGGGGGTGATTTTGCCAAAACGGCTTACCTCGGGCTGGCTTTCGCCATGAG
>CAYWHE010000069.1:0-18421 GCA_964458125.1 uncultured Flavobacteriaceae bacterium
GTCATTAATGCTTTTACCTAAAAACAAATCCCTGCGTACACTGTTACAACTGCTTATCCTGGCCGGTATTCTATGGCTGATGATCCTGCTTACCAAAAGCATACTTAACTGGCAGATGGATCAGCGAATTACCCCCAGGGCATCAGTTATCGAAGGCGCTTTTGGTTGTGATCACCACGATACCGCCGGTAGCATCACCATACTGGGCCGGTACTCCTCCTGAAATAATCTTTATTTCCTTAATGGCGCTTTTAGGCAGGTTGAAACCTCCGATAACACGTATGCCGTCAATATAATAAAGGGTGGCATCGGATCTGGATCCGCGTATGTTCAGGGAACCGTTTTCTTCTCTCTGATAAACGGATGTGGTTTGGGCGACCAGGTTCCTGATATCGCGTTCCACACTCAGTTCGATGTCTTCCTGGGAAATAATCGTGCTGCCCCCTGTAAAGTCCTTGCTGATCAATGGATAACGGTAAGCCGATACGATGACAGGGGGAAGGGTATTGTCGTTCCGAAGCTGGATATCCACAAAGGTTATTCCTCCCGAAGTTACCCGCACACCCGTTTTGATTATTTTCTGGTAGCCGGTGAATGAGAAGGAAAGGTCATAGGTTCCGGCAGGCAAAGGGCGCAGGATATAGATTCCGTTTGCATCCGTCAATGCGCCCTGCAGTCTTCCGTTTATAATGCAGGAAATAGTCGCCCCGGGCAGGGTCAGGCCGGTGGCCGAATCCCGCACGACACCCTTTATTGCTCCGTCATCGGGATGCGCCGTCAGCCATCCGACTGATAGACTGGCGGCCATGCAGACACACAATAGCCGGATGATCATTTGATTTTTCATGACAATAGTTTTAAAAATTTTTTATATTCCGTTTACCTTTATCCTGAAGGGTGAATCCGCTGCCGCTTGCATCGAAAAAAAAATACAACCATGGCTCGCTGCCTGCCGCAAGGCCGTTTACTCTTTTGCCGTGTTTGCACTCAAGGCGGCGGCTGTTTCCACGAGCCGGATAAATTCAGCTCTGTATCCCTGCGGGTCATACGTTTTGGCGTTCCCGGCCAGGGCGGAAACCAGTTTGAAATTCGCCTCACCTTTGAATTTGGAATTCCTGAGCAACATGCCGAAGGCCGCAACAGCGGAAGAAAAACGCATGTTCTCCGAAGCATCCCGAATGTCCCTGGACTGATTTTTTACAATGTGCGTGAGTAGTTTGCTCTCATCCCCGTCGGGTTTTTTATACCGGAACTTCACGGTGAACAACTCCCTGTTCAAGTTATTGTCATCGGAAAGGTTTTTCAACTGGTATTTCAAGGGGTCCACGGTGCTTCCCGATGATTGTCCGTCTGCCGGAATGATTTCATAAAGGGCCGTAACGGTATGACCCGAGCCCAGTTCACCGGCATCTTTGCTGTCATCATTAAAATCCCTGTCATGTAACAACCGGTTTTCATAGCCGATCAGCTTATACTCCCTCACCAGGGCCGGATTAAATTCAACCTGTATTTTTACATCCTTGGCAATGGTCAGCAGCGTCCCGCCCATTTCCTGGACCAGTGTCTTTCGGGCCTCCATGATATTGTCAATATAAGCATAGTTTCCGTTTCCCTTATCGGCCAGTTTCTCCATTTTGGCATCCTGGTAATTGCCTGTTCCAAATCCAAGCACGGTGAGGAAAATGCCATCCTTTCTTTTTTCTTCAATCAACCGGACCAGTTCCCCGTCGCTGGAAACGCCCACATTGAAATCCCCGTCAGTGGCCAGGATCACGCGGTTATTTCCACCGGCAAGGAAATTTTCCCGGGCTGTCCGGTAGGCCAGTTGTATGCCGGCGCCTCCGGCCGTGGAGCCACCCGCTTCCAGGTTGTTAATGGCTTCCATGATTTTCTCCTTCTGACTTCCGCTTGTGGAGGGAAGCACCAGCCCTGCATTTCCGGCATACACCACCAGGGCCACCCTGTCCTTCTCACGGAGTTCATTCACCAGCAGACCAAGGGAACGTTTCAATAAAGGCAGTTTATCTTCATGCATCATCGAACCGGAAACATCCACCAGGAAAGTCAGGTTGGACGGGGGCAGTTCACCGGTCCGGATCCGTTTGCCCTGTATGCCGATCAGTGCAAGGCGATGTTCCTTGTTCCAGGGACATGTTGAAACCTCCGTGTGAATGGCAAAGGGATGTTCGTTTTTCGGCTCATCATATTGGTAGGAAAAATAGTTGATCATTTCTTCCATACGAACAGCATCAACGGGAGGCCAGGTTCCTTTTGTCAAGAACCTCCTGACATTCGCATACGAGGCCCTGTCCACATCAATTGAAAAAGTGGAAAGGGGGGTCTCCAGAGCCGGGTTGAATTCGTTTTCCGAGATGTAATCATATCCTTCCCGTGACAGGCCTTCATCCCTGGTATATCCCACGGCCGGCGCATACTGCTTGTTTTGCTCATAAGCGCTCCCGGTTGTATGTACCGTTTCATGCTTCATGGTCATTTTATCAGTGTATTCGGGCGTTATTTGCTGCATGTTTTCTGAAACCGGTACCTGAACACGGGCTTCCATATTTATATGGACGGTGGTCATCTTTTCTGCCGCAACGGTCACTGACTTGACCTGTACGGTTTGATATCCCGTCTGCGTGGCTTCAGCCTGGTAAGTTCCCGGTTGAAGGTTTACCACCCTGAAACGACCCTGGTTGTCAGTCATGGTTTGCATTTTCAGACTTCCATCCTTCAATATCCTGATCCGGACCTGCGAAAGCGGCGAGCCGGTTGCCCTGTTCGTAACGGTGCCTTGAATTCCTGTCGGCAGCGGGTTCCAATAAAAAGCCGTTGTTACAATAAGAATGACGGCAATGAGTAAATGGTAAGGTGTTTGAGCCTTGTTCAATCCTGACGTTTTCATGGTATTTCGTTTTACATGAAGAGTAACATCCCGTCATGATTCCACAAGAAAAAGGAATAAAAAAATTTAATTCCGTTTATGGAATCCAGGGTGTGTTCGTATCTTTCAATCAAATTACCACTGGAAGCAACTTAACCTATGCGGCTGATCAGGCTGAAAAAAGATCCGGGCGAAGATGACATGACCCTTATTCACCAATACAGGGAGACTGGGGAAAAGGAAATCATCGGCATTTTATTTGAGCGCTATGCCCACCTGGTTCTGGGGGTATGCATGAAATATCTGAAAAATGAAGAGGACAGTAAGGATGCCGTACTTCACATTTTTGAAAAGCTGATGATCGATCTTAAAAAATACGAGATCAGCAGGTTCAGCCCGTGGCTTCACAGCGTGGCGAGGAATTATTGTTTTATGCAGCTCCGGAATAAGGAAGCGCTCACCGGCCGCAGCGAAGAAATTACCGATCACCGGCTGTTTGTGGAATCGGGGCAGGGATTGTATCAGGAGGAGGACGACCTGCAGGAATATTACCTGAATAACCTGGAACAGGCCATACAGCAGTTGAGTACAGAACAAAAAATATGCATTGAATTATTTTACCTCAGAGAGGAAAGCTACCAGGATATTGCCGGCCTGACCGGGTTCAGTTTAAACCAGGTGAAGAGTTATATTCAAAACGGCAAACGAAACCTGAAAATTTTTCTTCAGAAAAGAAACCATGAAAACGCATCGTAACAGCGCCATTTTTAAACCAACAGGCTGCCTCACCCCGGAACAATTGAAGCACTACGGGAAAGATACCCTCCCGCCCGCTGAAAGGCACCTGGTGGAAAGGCATCTGATCGACTGTGAATTATGTTCCGAAGCGCTGGAGGGGTACTCCATGATCCTGCACCCTGATCTGGTGAATGAAACCATGGAGTCGGTCAAAGCCCTGACACCTGCATTTAAAGCTAAACCTGCGACCCATTCATGGACGGTCTGGATGGCTGCAGCATCGGTTGTGCTGGTAGTACTTTCCATTGTGTTTACCTATCATTACCTGATTGAACCCCCCGACAGACAGGTGGCCGTTGAGCGCACACCCAAAAGCCCGGTTATGCCTCCGGAGAAGCATTCCGTATTATCCGGGCACGAACAATTCGAACCCTTGCCGGATACGAATAAAGAGCCGGGCCACAAGGCCGTTCAGCCGGTTCAAAACAGGCCGGACCGGCAGCGCCCGGCATCCGGAGACCAGCAGGTTGCCGCCGGAACAGCACCACAACAGGGAACCCAGGAAGCGGCTCCTGATGTTTCCGCTTCCGAAGATGCTGTTTCAGCTCCGGTTGCGGTAACCACAGAACTGCAGGTGCAGGAGGAGCCGAAACAATCCAGGAGGTCATCCGTGCAACCCGGGGTCGAAAAATTGGTGCCGGCAGCAAAAGCAAGCGGAAACACGGATGAAGGCCAGGAGGCGCTCTACCTGTATGGCCTGAAAACAAAAATGTACGCTGCCCGCACAAGCCTGGCCGATTCAACGATACCGGACCATAAACAAGGTGTTGAAGCCAGGTTTGAAAATGAACAGGCAAAAAAGGAAACCATCATCACGGAAAAGATAACCCTGGATCAGTCCTCTTACGAATCCCTGCTGCGTCCGGTCATGCAGCTGTATGCGCAAAAAGAATATCAACAGGCGGCCATCCTTTATGAAAATATGCTTGTTTCAAGGCCCTCCGATGAAAACGCTCTGTTTTACGGAGCCTTATGCCATTACCACCTGGGGAATTTCAGGCTGGCCCGTCAGCACCTTCTTATTTTACTGACCAATAAAAACACCTTGTTCCGTGAGGAAGCAAACTGGAACCTGGCCCTGGTGGAACTTGCTTCAGGTAATAAAAAGGAAGCCCTGCGCCTCCTGGACAGGATTGAATCGGAACATGGTTTTTACAGCAGGCAGGCAACAGAAAAGAAGGCCGGTATTAAATAATCCGGCCCGCCTGAAACTTTCCCCATTTTCACTTGTATCTTTACCTGCTGATGGAACCAACTTCCCGCATAACCAATAAGGTCGACCAGAGCGGTCTGATTACCCTGGACCTGGAAACGCTTAAACCGGCGGGCGAAATCATGTCGTTTGACCTGGGCCCTTTCCTGTTTGAAGGACTGATCCTCAGGGAAAGGGAATTTCGTGAAAACCTGAAACAACATGACTGGAACCTTTACAGGGATAAATGGGTGGCTCTGACCTGTACAGCGGATGCCATCATTCCTTTGTGGGCCTATATGCTTGTTACGTCCTGCCTGGAGCCGGTTGCAAAAAAAGTATTTTGCGGAACACGGGAAGCCATGCAATCCTCCCTTTTCGAAGCGGCCATTGATTCCCTGGATGTTTCCTCTTATGCCGGACAACGGGTCGTCATTAAAGGGTGCAGTAATGAAGCTGTACCATTGTCAGCCTATGTAGCCATCACCGAAAAGTTACGACCACACGTCAGGAGTATTTTTTTTGGCGAACCGTGCAGCACGGTGCCCATTTATAAAGCAGGAAAATAACTGTTTACAGGAATATCCGGAGTACAAAATCCTCATTCAGGACCGATCCAACCGTAAATGACTGCACCCCGAAAATTTCCATTCCGGAATTTTTATAAAAGGATAGAGCCTTTTGGTTTTTTTGCCAGACGGCCAGCCATAGCAGGTTAAATCCCTGCCGCCGGCTATAATCCAGTGCATGGTTGAATAAAACAGTCCCCAGTCCTTTGCGGTAGTATCGGCTTCCAATATAAATTCTTTCCATCTCCATGGCCGCAAATCCCAGCAGATCAGGGCGGGAACGGTCAGACCGGAGTTTGGTATAGCCGGCAATTTCATTCCCCTGTTTCAGCATATGAAAAACCGAATGAGGTTGCCGAAGGTCATCAAGAATCTTCTCCGGGTCAAAGGCCTTCTGACAATACATTTCAATATCCCCGGCAGGCATCAGGCCATCATAGGCCTCCCGAAAGGCGCCGGAAGCAAATGCAGCAAGGGCAGGCGCATCAGCCGTTGTGGCCTTCCAAACAGGAAAGAAGGAATCATCCATAATATTCGTGTAAAATTCCGATTTTTGAAACAGTTAAAGTACTGTTAACAACAGCGATATATTATCCAAAATGCCTTTACTTTGCAAACTTAATCCAAATTCAGAAATACAGAACCAGTCATGATGAAGAGAATACTATTGATTTGTGTAAGCAGCCTGTTGGCGTTCCCAGGTGGCCTGTGGGCGGATGAAGGTATGTGGCTGCCCCTGTTGCTCAAGAAACTGAATGAATCTGATATGCAGCAGGCTGGACTTAAGCTGAGTGCAGATGATATTTATAACATCAATCATTCCAGTATGAAGGACGCCATCGTGCGTTTAGGAGGGGGATTTTGCACGGCTGAAATGATTTCCGCTGACGGCCTGATGATCACCAACCACCATTGCGGGTATGAGTCCATTCAATCACACAGTACCGTGGAACACGATTACCTGACGGCTGGATACTGGGCAAAAACACGTGAACAGGAGCTGAGCAACCCGGGCCTGACAGCCAGTTTCCTCGTCAGAATCGATGACATGACGGAACGGGTTCATAAGGAAATCAGTGATACGCTGCCGGAAGCACAGCGCAGTCCGGCTTTGCAAAAACTTTTTGCGTCGATAATTAAGGAAGCCAGCGACAGTAACGGTTACAAGGCCGAAATGAAAAGCATGCTGAAGGGTAATGAATATTACCTGTTTGTTTACAAGGTTTATAAAGATGTGCGTCTGGTTGGGGCACCTCCGTCTTCCATTGGCAAATTCGGAGGCGATACCGACAACTGGATGTGGCCACGCCATACGGGAGATTTTTCCATGTTCCGCGTGTATATGTCAAAGGACGGGAAACCGGCCGATTACAGCCCCGATAACATTCCGTATAAACCGGCCTATTTTCTTCCCGTCTCCCTGGAAGGCGTAAAAAAGGATGATTTTGCCATGGTGATGGGTTATCCCGGAACCACGGATCGGTACCTCACTTCAGCCGGTGTGAAACTGGCCATAGAACAAACGAACCCGGCCATCATCAGGATCAGAAAGAAAAAACTGGCCATCATGAAGGAAGACATGGATGCCAGTGATGCCATCCGGATTAAGTATTCAGCGAAGTATTATGAAACCAGTAATTACTATAAATATTTTATCGGCCAGAACAAGGGCTTGAATCGCATGCAGGTGGTGGCGCAAAAGAATGCGGCGGAAGAAGCTTTCGCCAAATGGGCTAACAGTGATCCTATACGTAAAGAGAAATACGGACGTACCGTTTCGGTTATTGCTGAAAATTACGCCAAACTTTCCGCTTATAACCTGTCACGTATTTACCTGAGTGAGGCTGTTTTTCAGGGCCCCGAGGTGCTGGTGCAGGCTTACGGCAGCAGGGCCCTCCTTGATCTGCTCCAGGCTAAGGAAGTGAAACAGGAGGATATTAAGGCGATTACGGATGAGCTGAAAAAGGACGGACTGGAATATTTTAAAAATTACAATGCGTTCACCGACCAGAAGCTTTTTGCAGGCCTCCTGCAGCTCTATTACCAGGATATTCCAAAAGACCAGCGTCCGGATTTCTTCAGCACCGTGGAAGGAAAATATAAAGGCGATTTTGACAGGTATGCAGCCGACGTTTACAAAAAAACCATTTTTTGCGACAGCGCCAGGTACTATGCCTTTCTGGAGAATCCATCTGCCAAAAAACTATCCCGCGATCCGGCCCTGAAGGCCGTAAATTCCATACTGGCTAACTATTATTCCAAAATACTTCCGGCAACCAAAGCGCTGGACATTAGCAACAGCAGAGAATACAGGCATCTGGTTGCCGGTTTGCGGGAAATGAATCCCAACCGCAAGTTTTACCCGGATGCCAACAGCACCATGCGTTTGACGTATGGGAAAGTTGCAGACTACTACCCGATGGATGCCGTGTATTACAATTACTTTACAACGCTGGACGGACTCATGGAAAAAAAGGACAATACAAACGAAGAATTTGTGGTCCCGGCCAGACTGGAGGAGTTATACAAAAACAAGGATTACGGCCGGTATGGCGAGAACGGTCAGATGCCCGTATGTTTTATTACGAACAACGATATTACAGGGGGTAATTCGGGAAGCCCGGTCATCAATGGAAAAGGGGAGCTGATCGGCCTGGCCTTTGACGGGAACTGGGAATCCATGAGCGGTGAAATCGCCTACGATCCTGCGTATAAGCGATGTATTAATGTTGATATCCGCTATGTGCTGTTTATCATCGACAAATTTGCCGGCGCTCAAAACCTGCTTCAGGAAATGAAAATTACCGGTGATGTCAAAGCCGGCATCAGCCCCATGGAACCGGTGCACCACTAACAGATCTGAAATCCTGGTAATTTATAGAAACGGCTTTTCGTAAAACCACTGCCCATTCAACGGTACAGAATCTGATTTTCAGAAAATCCTACCGCAGCGGGCGCTCACTGGGAATGACCTCCCCGGATTCCGGCATCAAGGGAAGGATCCTGGAAATCCTATTTAACGAAACAAAATCCTGAAGCATTCTTCGGGCAGGGTCGATTCCGGCTGACCTATAACCTGCAAGGCCTTTTTGTTTTCCTGTCATACTTTACCCGATTAACATTCATTTTCAGGGATTTCCACGGGAAAACATTTTTCAGGTCTTTTTCGTAGAAAGATGCTGCCCTGCAGGAGGATTACAATGAAAGGGCCGTTCAAAGCAATACATCGGAATGAAAAAAACCTTAACACTCTCACAGCGCATTGCTGCCGGCTACATTATGCTGGTATTGTTCATGGCTACAACCTGCCTGGTTATACTATCTAAAGTCAGGGATAACAGGCAAACCGGGGTCATGATTTCTGATGTCATCGTGCCTGGCATCAGCCTGCTGGAAACCTTATCGGGCTTCATCCCCGAAACAGGCGCATTGACACAGCGAATCCGGGAAAATCCCGATCCGGAAGACCTGGCTGCGCTAAATGACCTTCACCGCGTAAAATACCCGGCCCTGAGGAAGCAATTCATGCAAATAGCCGGTGAGCAGCCAGCATCTGAATCGTTTACAAAAAACATCCCGGCCCTGTTCCTGGAATGCGATCGCCTGATAAAACTTCAGAAAGACATTCTTGCACATGATAGAGGGAAAGCATCATCCGGACAGGCAATAAATCAACAGGAATGGTTGTGGTCGTCCACCTACCGGAACAGGACTATGGCTGCAGAATCGAAAATCAAATCAGACCTCTCCAATCTTCTTTCCATGGAAACAAGTAGGCTGGACCAGTGCAACCGGCATATCAAAAACAATAATGATTGGATGGCCGCCATCATCATCCTCTTCATGATGATCAGCCTGACCGGGGGAATCATCTTCACCTATATCACGTCACGCAGAATAAGCAAACCCATTCAATACCTGAAAGACACCATGCTTTCGATGAGCCTGGGTGAAATCCCGGAAATCGTCCGGACGAGCCGGGATGATGAAATGGGTCAGATCACTCATGCGCTGGTTGAACTGACCGGCAGCCTGAAGAAAAAAACATCCTTTGCTGTTGAAACAGGCAAGGGAAATTACAATACACGTTTTAACCTGCTCAGCGATCATGATGAACTGGGTCTTGCCCTGGTCGAGATGAATAAAAGCCTGCGACGAAAGGCCGAAGAAATGCAAAAGGAGTCCTGGCTGAAAAGCGGGATCACCCGGATGAACGATATCCTGCGGAATGAACATTCGAACACCGGGGTGTTATATACGAATATCATTTCATTCCTGTCCGGTTACCTGGTGATGAATCAGGGCGCACTGTACCTGGTGAAGGAGGACCGTGAAAAAAATACTTATTTTGAAATGGTGGCCGGCTTTGCCTGCGATAAAAACAGGCAGGTGAACAAGCGGGTTTCCGTCTCTGAAGGTTATGTCGGGCAGGTCGCCGCAGAGAAAAAAATGCTGGTCATGCAGGATGTTCCCGGGGATTATTTTAAAGTCAGCTCGGGATTGGGAGAAGCCCTGCCAAGAACCATCATTGTCATGCCCCTGTTGTTTGAAAAGGAGCTCAAAGGGGTTGTGGAGCTGGCTTCGTTTTCGGAAGTAACACCCATGCAACTGGAATTGCTGGAACAACTGTCTTCAATCATTGCCGCTACATTTGACCTGATCGACAGGAAAATCAATACCGAACTGCTGCTCTTTGAATCCCAGGAATTAAACGAAAAACTCATGGAGCAGGAAGATGCCTTGCGCAAAAGCAACGATGACCTGGTGGAAAAAGGAAAATTGCTGAAGATTTCAGAGGAGGAACTGAAGGAGCAGCAGGAGGAGCTGATGCAAACCAATACGCAACTGGAAGAAAAGGCGCAATTGCTCGCTGAACAGAATGAGGAGATCCGTATGAAAAACGAGCAGCTGGAGATTGCCAAGGAGGCTATCCGCATCAAGGCGGAGGAACTTGAAAACACGAGTCGTTATAAATCCGAATTCCTGGCTAATATGTCACACGAGCTGCGTACGCCTCTGAACAGCATACTGATCCTGGCGAACCTGTTCAACGAAAACCGGGAGGGAAACCTCACCGAAAAGCAGTTGGAATATGCCCGTGTGGTCAAGCGTTCCGGTTCCGACCTGTTGAACCTGATCAACGATATCCTGGATCTTTCCAAAATCGAATCCCGGAATATGGAACTTGAAATTTCGGAAATCCCGCTGCAGGAACTGGGATCCGATATGTCATCCATGTTCCGGGAGCTGGCCCTAGAAAAAAAGGTCGGATTCCAGGTAAATTATGAACAAGGACTTCCCGGGATCATCCGCTCGGATAAAATGCGCATTGAACAGATACTGAAGAACCTGCTGTCCAATGCATTTAAATTTACCGATAAGAACGGATCCGTTACCATCACCTTTGCTCATGTGCCTTCGGGCTGGCAATTCCATAACATTTGTGTAGACTCCTCCAGACCGATGATCAGCATTTCTGTAAAGGATACCGGAATTGGAATTCCGGCCGAAAAGCAGCAACTCATTTTTGAAGCGTTCAAGCAGGCCGATGGATCGACCAGCCGAAAATACGGCGGAACTGGCCTCGGATTATCCATCAGCAGGGAATTATCCGTCTTGCTGAAAGGGGAGATACAGATCCGGAGCATACCCGGTGAAGGAAGTGAATTCACCCTTTTTATTCCCGTTGACAACCAGGATGAAACGCCCGGGGCTTCGACCAAAACAAAGAGCCAGACAATCGCTCACAGCTTGCCCGCTGATCAGCCCGGAAATGATTCGCCGGTGAATGAGCCGGGTCCTGAAATTAATCTCAGCCAGGCAGACCGCCTCTTACTGATCATTGAGGATGACCCGGATTTTGCCAGGTTGCTGCAGAACCAGGCTACCAGGAAGGGATTCACCGGTATGATAGCAAGCCGGGGCGATACCGGGCTCATCAATGCCAAACGCTTCCGGCCCGATGCCATTATCCTGGATCTGAATCTTCCGGGTATGGACGGGTGGTCGGTAATGAGACGCCTGAAAGCGGATCCCGAACTTAAACACATTCCCGTACACATCCTGTCGGGTCAGGATTATAAAGACAAATCAGTGCCGCAGGGCGCTGTGGAGGTTATGCAGAAACCGGTGAACCAGGAACAACTCAACGGGATTTTCGAAAACCTGGGCCGCAACCTCGATAAACGATTTAAAAAAGTGCTGGTGATAGAAGATAATCCGTCTCAGAATGATTCCATTCGTGCCTTGCTCGACAACCCGGAACTGGAATGTTATTCGGCCCTCAACGGGAAGGAAGCGATGGATCTGCTGGAGCGTGAGCATATCGATCTGATTACGCTGGATCTGACACTGCCCGACATCCAGGGACTTGAGTTGTTAAAGCAAATTAAGAATACAGAAAGGTGGAAGGAATTACCGGTCATCATTTATACGGGAAAAAACCTGAGCATGGATGAAAACCGGGAACTCAGCCGGTATTCGCAGAGCATTATCGTAAAAACAGAACGGTCCTTTGAGCGTCTGCTGAATGAAGCGAACCTCTTTTTGAAAAGGCTCGATGAGGGTTGCGAAGATACACCGGATAAACACATCCTCAATCCGGTTAAGAATCCCGAAATAACCAAAGCCGCTGCTACAGCCAGGCAGGCACCCCTTTACCTGAAAGGAAAAAAGGTACTGCTGGTGGATGATGATATCCGGAACATTTTTGCCATGACCAGCATCCTGGAAGAACAGGAATGCACGATCGTGGTGGCCAATGATGGCAGGGAGGCTCTGAATATGCTGAATCAGCATCCCGATACGGATTTTGTGCTGATGGACATCATGATGCCGGAGATGGATGGCTATGAGGCCATGAAGCAAATCCGGGCCCAGGAAAAATATTTTCATCTTCCGATTGTGGCCCTGACGGCAAAAGCGATGAAAGGTGACAAGGAGCGGTGTATGGAAGCCGGAGCTTCCGATTATCTTTCAAAACCGGTGGATCCGTCGAAATTGATTTCCATGATTAATGTTCTATTATTTCAATAACCCGGTATGGAACTGGAAGAAGAACAAAAGCAATCCCTGATCCGGTTGCTGAAGGAATATTACGATTATGATTTCAGCGGTTATGCAGGAGCCTCCTTCAGCAGGAGAATAGCGCGTTTTACGGAACGGAATAAGTTTACGGATTTTTTTGACCTGAAGCATGAACTGCTGAATAATGCATCACTGTTTGAACATTTTGTAACGGAAATTACCGTCAACGTAACGGAAATGTTCCGGGACCCCGGATTTTTCAAGGTGCTGACCGGAAAGGTTTTTTCTGACATGGCCACGTACCCGTTTCGCCGGATATGGCATGCCGGGTGTTCCACTGGTGAGGAAGTTTATTCCATGGCTATTTTTCTGAAAGAACATCGATTGTATGAAAACACGAAAATATATGCTACCGACCTCAACCAAAAGGTGTTGAAGGAAGCTGAAACAGGGTCCTATAAGCCATATCCCTTCCATGAGTATGCCAGTCAGTACCTGGCGGCCGGCGGCCAGAAGGAGTTAAAGGACTACTTCGATGCCGGTTCCGACGGGCGAATTCACATGCATGAAGACTTAAAAAAGAACGTGACATTCTTCCAGCATAACCTCGTCAGCGACCAGTCATTTAATGATTTCAACCTGTTGGTATGCCGGAATGTACTCATTTATTTTAACAGGGATTTGCAGGAAAAGGTCCTGGGATTGTTTTACAACAGCCTGTGTATGTACGGGTTCCTGGCTTTGGGCCCGAAGGAAAGCCTGCAGTTCAGCAAATGGGAGGACCGTTTTGAAATCGTGGACAGGACTGAAAAAATATACCGTAAAATAGCGTGAGCCGGCATGGGTCGTAATTACGAAATGATTGTAATAGGTGCTTCCAGCGGGGGGTTGCAGGCGGTAATGAGGATACTGGAAGGACTGGACCCGGACTTCCGCATACCTGTTGCCATTGTCCTGCATCAGCTCAGGCATACGGTTAACCGGCTGACGGGTATCCTGCAATCACGAACAAAATGTCCGGTCATAGAACCGGTTGACAAGGAATCAATACAAACGGGTACTATATACGTAGCTCCGCCGGATTACCACCTGCTGATCGAATCTGACCATTCCTTCAGCTACAGCTATTCGGAAAGCGTGAACTATTCCAGACCGTCCATAGATCTTTTATTTGAATCGGCGGCACGGGCTTACCGGGATAAATTAACCGGCATACTCCTCACCGGGGCGAATCATGACGGAGCCATGGGGATGGTCAGCATCGGCGATAACGGGGGGCTGACCCTGATCCAGGATCCGGACGAGGCCGAAATGCCTTTCATGCCCAGCTCAGCCCTGGCCATGAAAAAACCCGATCATCTGTTGTCCCTAAAAGAAATCACTCACCTGCTTAATCTGTTACCTTATGGAAGCAATGCATCAGTATGAACGTCCCTTGCAAAGGATTCTCCTTGTTGATGACAGGGAGGAAAACCTGTATGCACTGGAGAACATGCTGCTTGAAAATGACCGTCAGTTTATAAAGGCCACCTCCGGCAGGGAGGCGTTGAAAATTGCCTTTAAAGAAGATATTTCCCTGATTCTCCTGGATGTGCAGATGCCGGAAATGGACGGCTTCGAAGTGGCGCAACTGTTAAAATCAACCACCCGGACCAAAAAGATTCCCATCGTTTTTGTGACGGCCATTTCCAAGGACAGCAAATATGTTGTGCAGGGGCTGACCGGAGGAGCAGTGGATTATTTATTCAAGCCCCTGGATATGGAAATCACCAGGGCCAAAGTATCCACCCTCCTGCAGTTTTACAGGCAGCAACAGGAACTGGAGCAGAAAAACAATGAACTCACATACCTGAATGATCAGAAGAATTATTTTCTTGGTATGGCCGCACATGATTTGCGAAACCCGCTGGGCAACATTCAGTCGTTCAGCGATTTCATTTTAACAGACGCCGGCAGCACCCTGAGTGAACAACATCGTGAATACCTGGCCATTATTCGGAAGTCCAGCACCTTCATGCTGGGTATGGTCAACAACCTGCTGGATGTGGCCAGGATCGAATCCGGAAAACTGGAACTTCAGCTGGAACGCACCAACCTGGTTGAACTGGTCCGCAATAATATCCGGATCAACCGGACCCTTTCCGACCGGAAAAACATCCGCCTTGAGTTTAAGGCAACTGCAGATGACGTGGAAGCGAAGGTTGATAAAAACCAGATCGAACAGGTGCTCAATAACCTCATCACCAACGCCATCAAATTCTCCAACAGCGGAACGGTTGTGGAAATAGGCCTGGAAAAACAGGATGCAGCGGTGATGCTTAGCGTCAGGGATCACGGCCAGGGAATTCCGCATGCAGAACTTGAAAAATTATTCAACCCGTTTCAGAATACCAGCGTCAAAAGCACCGCCGGCGAAAAAAGCACCGGACTGGGTCTTACCATTGTAAAGAAAATTATTGAAGCGCATAAGGGAAAGGTATGGGTGGAAAGTGAAGTGGGGAAAGGGACCGTGTTTCGCTTTTCCATTTCTTAAGTGCCATTCAGGTCAAGGTTTGATCCCTGTCTGAACTGAATTTTTTGTACAGCACCCCCACTTCGAAAATGGTATAAAAAACATACTGGATAAAAAATACGATGATGAATCCTTTGGCGCTTTCCCGGTGCAGCATCGTGTAGGCAATGATGATTCCGGCAAATAAAAGCAGTTTCAGTGTGGTGCCGGCCATATAATACAGGGTGATGGACTGGGGCCTTCTTCCTGCACTCATCAGCAGTCCGAAGTGAAAAATGAAGGTTATGCCTGTAAAAAACAGTTGCAGTTTCCACCAGTTATCGTAGCGGTATTTCCAGGGAAGGGACGGGATGAAAAAATACAATACGCCATAAACAAACAGGGAAAAGATCAACAGCAGGAAACCGAATTTGAACAAGTCACGCATTCAGCATATGATTTTTTCAGGCTGGTTCTTTCAGCAGGGAAATACTTTTGCTGGCAAATTTGATTCCTGACATGCGGACTGGTGTTCCATCCTTGTCCCATTCCGAAATTCTGCCGCGACAGATCACCTCCTGGTATACTCCTGTTTTCATCCTGAACCGGAATGCAGATTCGGCCAGATCGGCCTTTTTTTCCAGGTGCTGATTGATGTTATGCAATACCATGGGGAGGTCATCGGGATGAATGAGTTCCACCCATGCCGACAGGGTCGGTTTGATTTCATACCGGTCGTATCCCAGCAGCCATTGTTCAATACCGGAAGCCCTGTATTCCCCTGTGATAATATTCCAGTCCCATAAACTGGCCTGGGCACTTCGCATGGCGTCTTCAATTCCGGCAGGACAATTCTGCTCCGTCAGTTTTTTTATCCTCATATCCCTTACATGGAGGAGGATGGCCGGTTGTCCGGCATAAATAATATGGTTTACTTTTATCTCCACCGGGATCGGATTCCATTCCTTATCCCAGCTGAATGAATCAAGCCTGTCGATGGTTCCGTCACAGAATTTTTTAAAATTGGAACGAATGATTTCCTTCTGCGGATCAGGCGTGATGTCGATAATATTTTTACCGATCAGTTCCTCCCTGGGAAGTTGCTGGATCCGGCAGGCTTCGTTATTCAGATTTAAAATCACCCCGTTGTAATCTTCTATATAGATGCCGTCGGGAGAGTTTTCAAATATTTCGCGAAAATTCCTTTCTGAAAATTTAACGTCTTCCAGGGCCAGTTTTTCAGTCGTGATGTCCTTTTGAAACCCAATGTGTCCTGTAATACGCCCCTGTTCATCATAAATGCAAATGTAATCCCCCTGTATCCACAACAAGCTTCCGTTTCGCCTGTTGGTTTTTGTTTCCATCCGCATGCGTCCCTGATCATATAATTCAAACCAGGGTGCCGTCTCATGAATTTTATTTTTTATTATGTAAAATTCCATGGCGGTGCTGCCGATCGTTTGTGATTCCGTAGTTCCATGCATCTGCATGAAAACAGCATTGGCTCTGACGATACGGCCCCTGTTCAAAACCGTTTGTATGGTCTGTTCCTTATCGGAAGTTCCTCTCCAGTCGACCGGTTCATCCATTTTGACGATAAACATACCATCCAGTGATTGGGAAAAAAGTGTATCGATCAGCTGCTCATTTTTACGGATGGATTCATGGCTTTTTACCCTTTCGGTGACATCCACCAGCGTGCCGATCAGACGGGTTGGATGGCCCTGCCCGTCATACATGCAATAGGCGGTCGGATAAACCTGCCGGATATTGGCTTTGTCGGCAATCACCCGGTAATCGTCACCAATGTAATGTCCGTTTTCAATCACTTTTCTCTGAAAGTCAATATACTTCTCCCTGTCGTCCGGATGGATCAGGTTCAGAAACTCTTCAAATGAAGGTGGACCTGAAAGGGGGTCCCGCCCATGAATGGGAAACATTTCCTTTGACCAGGAGGTTTGACGGGTCAGCAGATCAAAATCCCAGTCCCCAACTTTGGCCAGTTCCTGTGCAGCCTCCAGACGGGCCTGGCTTTCCACAAGCGCCCTTTCAAACAGTTTGTTCTCCCTGATATCAGTAATGGTTCCCAGGTAACCGGTAACTTCATTTTTATGGTTTCGGAGCGGGATGGCGGTGGATGATACCCAGTTGATTTCTCCGTCATGGGTGAGAAATCGAAATTCTTCATGAAACGGCAATTCATTCCCCGTACACTGAAGCCATTCCCTGCTTACAAATTCCCTGTCGTCCGGGTGAACCGCACTGGTCCATTTATGGCCGATCGCATTTTTTTCAGTCAAACCGGACAGCCTGCTCCAGTAAGGATTTATATATTCAAGTTCACCGCCGGTGTTCGTCTGGTAAATGCCAACCGGAAGCAGGTCGGAGAAAGGTTTGTTTTTTTCATTATGATGGTAACTGCTCCCGGATGGAGTTATTGACCCGGAGTATTGACTGGCGACCAGTAGCACGGGCTTTCGACTCCTGTTAACCGTTTTTAAAGGAGTACCGGTGGCGCTCACCCAGGTGATTTTCCCTTTCAATCCAACCAGACGGAACCGGCTGGTAGTATGATTTCCACCTGATGCGGCATGGAGAAATTTTATAAAATCCTTTTGATCCTCCGCATGTATAAATGGAAGAACCGGCTTGTTCAAAATTCCTGATTCGGTGGAAGTCTGAAGGTAGTCCAGGGTGGTGGCATTGATTTCTGAAACCAGACCGTCAGCAGTTAGAACCAAAATACAGTCACTGGCATTATTCATCAGGGTGGTCCATTTTGCTTCCCTTTCCTGATCCATCAGCCGGTTAGATTCCTTCCAGGACCGTTTGCTGTTCTGTTTCAGACAGGACCGGATAAGGGCAGGCAGGCGCCGGTATTGTCCGTAGAGGATATAATCATCAATCAAACCGGGTTTATAGCCGATGGCGAGATCTTCGTGGGCTTCATCCGTCATGAGCAGGACGGGAATACCGGGCAGGGATGTCTTCAGGTAACGCCTGATTTTTTCAGGTGAAAGTGATCCCGAGAGGTCATGCAACAGGATCAGGTCAGGTTCCTGTTTGTGAATGGCAATGGTAAATGAACGGAAGGACGAACACCGGGTGCATTTAAAATCCGTTCCGCTTTTCTCCAGCAGCATTTGGATTTTTTCGAAGTCAGCACTTTTCCTGCTTAACACCAGTGTTTTGAGCGGACGCTTTGATTTCATAAAAGGAATGATTACGATGGAAAGATACTATTTTATTCACCCTGTATAACATATGGTCCTCCAAAATTAATAACAGGAAAAACAAAAAAAATCAATGGCTTGCCTGATAAAAAATCTGATGGGTTCCGGTATACCGCTTACCAACCGTTTCAGGTGCGTGTCTGCCTCAGCCTGGCCAGGCCAAACAGTGTGAAGGATGGATAATCTGGCGCCTGCATGATCTGGTACCGGTTTGGAATGAAACTCCTC
>CAYWHE010000070.1:0-18302 GCA_964458125.1 uncultured Flavobacteriaceae bacterium
CTCTGGAGCTCTTCCGGTTGCTAAGGCTGGCTTCCTGGAAACTGATCCGGGACCTTCCGGAAGAAACCTGGGGACACACCATTGAACATCCCGAGAACGGATCCATGACCATGGAGGAATGGCTTCAAACTTATGCCGATCACATACCTGGCCATATTGCACAGATGCAACGGGTGTATAGGGTATGGAAAGCCACCGTTAAAAGTTAACCCAAGCCCCATGAACGTCACCATCGCCCAAAGTGCATCTGATATCAGCAAATGCTGGAAGGCCATGCATGCCCTGCGACCACACCTGAACGAAGATTCTTTTGTAGCCGACATACAGCGACTGCAGCAGGACGGTTATACCCTGATTTTCATTGAAGAAGCGGGTGAGGCCGTCTCCGTTGGAGGATTTGTGACCGGGAAAAAACTGGCCCGGGGCGAATTCCTGTATGTCGATGACCTGAGCACCCTTCCGCCGCATCAGGGAAAAGGCTACGGCAGTTTTTTGCTGGACTGGATGATTGCTTTTGCCCGTGAAAAAAAAATTGACCAGGTACACCTCGACTCCGGGGTTCAACGGTTTACCGCCCACCGTTTTTACCTACACAAGGGTTTTAACATCAGCAGCCATCATTTTATGTTGAAACTGTATCCCTGAATTTCCGGGAGATACCGCTTATATATATATATACGAATTTTGGTTATGAGAAAATCCAAAAAAGCCGCCATCGGCTTTATTTTTTTTACCCTGCTGATCGATGTAATCGGTTTTGGCATCATTATACCGGTGATCCCGAAACTGATCACCCACCTGATACACGGCAGCCTGAGCGAGGCCTCCCGGTATGGCGGGTGGATGATGTTTGCCTATTCAGTGATGCAGTTTATCTGTGCGCCTGTTTTAGGAAACCTCAGTGACCGGTATGGCCGCCGTCCGCTGCTTTTGTTTGCCATGCTGGGTTTCGGGCTGGATTACCTTTTCCAGGCTTTTGCCCCTACGATTGCCTGGTTGTTTGCCGGGCGTTTACTGGCAGGGGTTACGGGAGGAAGTTTCACCATAGCCACGGCCTATATTGCCGATATCAGCACCCCGGAAAAGCGGGCGCAAAACTTCGGAATGGTTGGAGCCGCTTTTGGTCTGGGGTTTATAATCGGTCCTGTCATCGGGGGGATCCTGGGACAGTTTGGCGAGCGCATTCCATTTTTTGCGGCAGCCGGCCTGGCGCTGCTGAATGCACTATATGGATACTTCATACTTCCCGAATCCTTGTCCCCGGATCACCGCAGGCCCTTTGACTGGAAGCGGGCCAATCCGGCCGGTTCCCTGAAGCAGCTTGCCCGCTACCCGGTCCTGCTCGGGCTTGTGGGATCGCTTATTTGCATTTATATTGCCGGGCATGCTGCTCAAAGTACCTGGGCTTACATCACCATGGAAAAATTCAGCTGGAATGAACGCATGGTAGGCTATTCCCTTGGCGTTGTCGGCTTAATTGTAGCGATAGTGCAGGGTGGACTTGTCCGGGTGATTAACCCCAGGCTGGGTCCGAAATGGTCTGTATATCTAGGCCTGATGCTGTACGGCGTGGGCTTTGTTTTATTTGCTTTCGCCTCCCAAAGCTGGATGATGTTTGTTTTCCTGATTCCATATTGCCTGGGCGGCATTGCCGGACCATCTCTTCAATCCATCATTTCCGGCCAGGTGCCGGCCAATGAACAGGGTGAATTACAAGGCGCACTGGCCAGCCTGATCAGCCTGACCTCCATCATCGGGCCTCCACTGATGACCAACCTGTTTTCATATTTTACGGGTCCCGATGCTCCCGTGTATTTCCCCGGTGCGCCCTTTTTGATGGGCGCCGTACTGACGGTTTTAAGCGTGATTCTGGCCATGCGTTCATTGAAACCTCACTTTGCAAAAGCGGCAACAGTTGCCGCCTGATCTTTTACTCTTTTCCGGTGTTAATATTTCCTGTAAAAACAACATGGAAACCGGAAAGCCGGGGACTAAATTTCTTTACTTTTGTAACCTGCAGTAATTGAAGTCTGTATGAACTTTCTTTCTCTTTATCGTAGAAAATGCTGATGAAAAATTTAGTGGCCAACTTTGCCAACCAATTGAATGAAGCGATTCAGATTGGTGAAAAAGCTGTTTTTAACCAACCCGTTGATGATATCCGGAATGTACTGGTCACCGGCCTTGGCGGATCAGGCATTGGAGGAACTATCATCTCCCAGGTCGCCGACCAGGAGTTGCAGGTTCCCCTGAATGTATGCAAGGATTATTTTATTCCAGGTTATGTCAATGCACATACGCTGGTGATCGTCTCCTCATATTCGGGCAATACGGAAGAAACACTTCAGGCGCTTGAAGCTGCGCTTCAAAGAAACGCAAAAGTGATCTGTATAACATCCGGGGGAAAAATCCTCGACATGGCCAAAAGCAAAGCCCTCGATTATATTGTGATACCTGGCGGAATGCCTCCCCGGTCCTGCCTGGCTTATTCGTTTACGCAGCTTTTTTATGTGTTGCACGGATACAGGCTGATTTCAGACCGCTTTAAATCACAATTGAAAAAATCGGTGACCCTGCTGAAAACGGAAGAGGAGCAGATCATGCAGTCCGCACGTTCTCTGGCTGAGAAACTCGTTCACAAAATTCCGGTGATTTATGCAGCAGCGAATTACGAAGGGGTGGCGGTACGGTTCCGGCAGCAGGTGGATGAAAACTCCAAAATGCTTTGCTGGCATCATGTTCTTCCGGAAATGAACCATAACGAACTGGTTGGCTGGACCGAAAAACATGATGAACTGGCCATCGTCCTTTTTCGCAACAGGGATGACTACAGCCGGACACAGAAACGGATGGAGATTTCAAAGGAAGTGATCATGCGGTATACGCCACATTTTCATGAAGTATGGAGCAAGGGGGAATCCCAACTGGAAAAATCCTTTTACCTCATACATTTTGGCGACTGGGTTTCCTGGTATCTTTCAGAAATCCGGAATATCGATGCCACGGAAGTCAACGTTATTGACTACCTGAAAGGCTCCCTGGCGACTCTGAAATAAGGAAAGCGCCTTTGTGAGTGAATTACCCCGCTTCATGGAACGGGGCATTGTTCTGATTATTATTTCATACACTCCAGGCAGCGGGGAATTCACCCATAGAGATTAAAGGCATTCATGAGTGTCATCAAAAAACTGGCAGGCCAGACGGCCATTTATGGGTTAAGCAGCATTGTCAGCCGACTGCTGAACTACCTCCTGGTTCCGCTTTATACGCGTGTTTTTTTACCGGAAGAATACGGTGTTGTCACTGAACTTTATGCCATCCTGACCTTTGTCACCATCCTGTTTACTTATGGTATGGAGACTTCCTTTTTTCATTTTTCCGAGAAAGAAGAACGGCCCGGGTCGGTTTACGGGACGGCCATGCTATCCCTGTTGGGCAGTTCTGTGTTACTAATGGGGCTGATGATGATTTTCAGCCAGCCGATTGCGAACATCCTGCGATACCAGGATCATGCGGAATACATTGTTTATTTTGCCCTCATCCTGTCCGCCGATGCTGTATCCGCGATTCCCTTTGCCAGGCTACGTCAGCAAAATAAAGCCAGACGGTTTGCCCTGCTCAAATCCCTGAACATCATCATCAATATCGGGCTCAATCTTTTTTTCCTGGTTGCTTGTCCTGTTTTAATAGGATCCGGCACGGGGCTGCTGCATGAACTGGCGCTGGCCGTTTACTCACCTGCCATCGGAGTAGCCTATGTTTTTATATCCAACCTGATGGCCAGTCTGATTACCATTTTGCTCTTACTGCCCGAACTGGCCGGCCAAAGGCTGATATTTAACCGGGCCCTCTGGAAAAGAATGATTCTTTATGCCCTCCCCCTTCTTATCGGTGGTCTTGCCGGCATGATCAATGAGACCCTGGACCGGGTTATCCTGAAGAGCCTGCTCACAGACAAATCAACGGCCATGCAGCAGCTGGGAATTTACGGAGCCTGTTACAAAATCCCCATGTTGATGACGCTGTTCATTCAAACCTACCGGTATGCTGCCGAGCCCTTCTTTTTTGCACAGCAAAAAAAGAAAAATAACACCCAGGTATATGCCACCGTGATGAAATATTTTGTGCTGGTATGCGCCTTCATTTTCCTGGGCATTATGATGTACCTGGACATCCTGAAATATTTTGTCGGTGAGAAATACCGGTCCGGCCTCCCGGTGGTGCCTGTATTGTTGCTGGCCAATATGTGCCTGGGCATCTTTGTAAACCTTTCGATGTGGTATAAACTGACCGGACAAACCCGCTACGGTGCTTACTTTGCCTTCTTCGGGGCTTTTGTCACCATCGTCCTGAATGTGGTACTGATTCCCCTGATGGGATACATGGGGGCAGCCTGGGCAACTCTGGTTTGTTATTTCCTCATGATGGTGCTTTCGTACCTCACCGGTCAGAAACATTACCCGATACCTTACGATCTCCGGAGAATAGGATTCTATATTGGCTTCGCGCTGCTTTTATACTTTGCATCCGTGCTGGTCCGGTACTGGTACCCGATGGGAAAATTACCGGGATTGTGCTTTAACACAGCCCTGTTGATCGTTTTTATCACAGGCTCCTTCATTTTAGAAAGACCAAAAAAACAAGTAATTTAGCGGACTTAAACGAATGCCTGTCCCCATGAAATTAAATATCATCAACCGTTCTTCCAACCCCTTGCCGGCCTATGAGACATCCGGAGCAGCCGGAATGGACCTGAGGGCCAGCCTGGAAAATGCGGCAGTCATCGCTCCCATGCAGCGTATGCTGATTCCCACCGGGCTGTTCATGGAATTGCCTGCCGGCTTTGAAGCCCAGGTAAGGCCCCGCAGCGGAATAGCTTACAAACACGGCATCACGGTATTAAATTCGCCCGGCACCATTGATGCCGATTACCGGGGTGAAATCCAGGTATTACTGATCAACCTGTCGGATCAGGCTTTTGAGATCCGGAACGGGGAACGGATTGCACAACTGATCATCAGCAAACATGAAACGGTACGATGGCAGGAAACCACAGAACTGGAATCCAGCATGCGCGGAGCCGGTGGTTTTGGTCATACCGGTAAATCATAAATACCCTTCTTATATTTTTAACCAACCATCCTCTTGTTGCTTCAATCCTGCTGATTTATGAAGATCATTGTACCCATGGCGGGTATGGGTAAGCGCATGCGCCCGCACACCCTGACCATTCCCAAACCACTGATTCCGGTTGCCGGTAAGCCCATCGTGCAACACCTCGTGGAAGACATCACAAAGGTTTGTCATGAACCGGTGGATGAAATTGCCTATGTGATCGGGGATTTCGGAAAGGAAGTGGAGCAGAATCTCATTGACATAGCTGCCTCTCAGGGCGCCAAAGGAACCATCTGGCACCAGGACAAACCCCTGGGAACGGCCCATGCCATACTATGCGCCAGCGATGCCCTGAAAGGCAAGGTGGTCGTAGCTTTTGCCGACACACTCTTTCGTACCGATGTGAAAATGAATGATGATTGCGACGGCATCATCTGGGTCAAACAGATTGAAGATCCGAGGCAGTTTGGCGTGGTGAAAGTCAACAGCGAAAATATCATTACCGATTTCGTGGAGAAGCCACCGACCTTCGTATCCGACCTGGCCATTATCGGCATCTATTACTTTAAGGACGGGGAATATCTTCGTGAACAATTGCAGTACCTGATCGACAACGATATCCGGGACAAGGGGGAATACCAGCTTACCAATGCCATGGAGAACATGAAGGTGCAGGGAAAGAAGCTGATACCGGGCCGGGTTACGGAGTGGCTTGACTGCGGAAACAAGGATGCTACCGTGTACACCAACCAGCGGGTGCTTGAAATCACCCGGGACAAATTGAAAATTCCTGCTTCTGTTAAAATGGACCATGCGGTTGTGATACCGCCGTGTTTTATCGGGGAGGATGTCCGGTTAACGCATGCCGTTGTCGGACCACATGTTTCGATTGGCAAGGGCAGCGCGGTGAGCAACTCCGTGATACGAAATTCCATTATTCAGCAGCATTCCACCGTGGAACAGGCCGTTATTGATAATTCCATGATCGGCAGCCATGTCAGCTACAGGGGCAGCAGCCGTGACCTGAGTATGGGTGATTACACCACGGAACAATAAAGACAGCACAGTGAAGTTGGCATGGGTATAAAATTCTTCATGATGAAATGTTTAAACAGGTTCGTGTTTCTGTTGATGGTATTGACGATACCGGCATCAGGAATTTTTGCACAGAAGAAAAGGCAGAAAGACAAAGACAATCTCAGCGAAGAGCAACGCATCAACCTGACGTTTAATTTCTATAATGCCAACAAGGAAAAAATGCTGGGCAACCTGAATAAGGCTGCCGAGCTCTTTGCCCAGTGCCTCCGCATCGATTCCCGTCATTCTGCCTCCATGTATGAACTGGCCCGGATTTATGTGGAACAGAAAAAAAATGCTGACGCCCTGCATTTTGCCCAGGCGGCCGCTGAACAGGCGCCTGATAACATCTGGTACCAGTTGCTGCTGGCCGAGGTTTATGAAAACCTTGCCCGGTACGAAGACGCCCGGGAGGTTTACCAGCAACTGATTCGCGATCACCCGGACAGGGTGGATTTTTATTTTGATCTGGCCCAGCTTTACCTCTACGATAATAAAACAACCGATGCGCTGAAGACTTATGACCGGATTGAATCCCTCATTGGAATAGATAAGGATCTTTCCGTTCAGAAAGAGCGGCTGTACCTGAAACTGAATAAGGTTGACAAGGCGGCGGCTGAACTGGAAAAGTACATTTCCGCATTCCCGGGCGACATGGAAGGTTATTCCCTGCTGGTTGAACTTTACCAGGTGAACAACGAGGAAGAAAAGGCTTACCAAGTCATCCAACGCATGCAGCAGAAGGCGCCTGAAAGTGCTTACGTGTATTTGGCCCTGGCCGAATATTACCGTCAGAAAGGGGAGAAGGAAAAATCGTTTGATAATCTGAAAATGGCCTTCCGTAAAAAGGACCTGGAATCGGAAGTCAAGATCAGGGTGCTGGGTTCCTATCTTCCGTTAGTCGGTCAATCGCCGGAAATGATGGGCCAGGCCCTGGAACTTGCTGGAATCCTTTCGGATGTACACCCGGCGGAAGCCCAGGTTCATGCTGTAGCCGGGGATTTTATGAGCCTGGATAAAAAGTATGAGGAGGCCAGGAAAGCCTACCGGACCTCTATAACCCTTGACAACAAGAATTTTAATGTGTGGCAGCAGCTTCTGTATATTGAATCCCAGTTGAACGATACGGCCTCACTGTTGAAGGAAAGCGAGGAGGCTTTGTCCCTGTTTCCCAGCCAGCCCATTATTTACCTGCTGAATGGCATAGCCAAATCACAACAGAATAAACATGAAGAGGCCATCAAGGTATTGCTTTCTGGCAGCAAACTGGTGGTGGATAATGATTCCCAGCTCAAGGATTTTTATTCCAACCTCGGGGATAATTACAATGCCCTGAGGAATTTCCCGGAATCGGATAAATACTATGACAAGGCCCTGGAGATTGACCCCAAGGATGTTTTCGTGCTGAATAATTACGCCTATTACCTTTCCCTTCGCGGGGATAAACTGGAAAAGGCGGCCACCATGTCGAAGCTTTCCAATACACTCAGCGAAAACAACCCTTCCTTCCTCGACACTTATGGCTGGATTCTATACCGGCAGAACAAGCTCAGTGAAGCCAGGGAATGGCTTGAAAAAGCCATGGAACATGGAGGAAATAAAAACGATACCATTCTGGAACATTATGGTGATGTCTTGTTTAAGATGGGGGAAACGCAAAAGGCCTATGAAAACTGGCTGAAGGCAAAAACCATGGGGCCCGGATCAGATCAACTGGAAAAGAAAATTGCAGATAAGAAGCTCTACGAATAATCATTCCTGTTCAGGATCATGGTTATTTATCCTGCTTATAACCGCCATGAGCGGACTGGTTATGTCCGGCTGCAAGACAACCATCAAGACCGTCAAGATCAACGAGAATCTGAAAAAGGATACCCTTGCCTCAAGGGATACCTCTCCCCAGAATATTTACCGTCTTCTGCGCCTGCATGAATTCAACAGCGAATGGGTTTATGCCAAAGCCAATGTGAATGCACGGGTGGATGACAGATCGAATTCCTTTTCCATCACGCTGAAAATAAAACGGGACAGTGTCATCTGGATTTATATTTCCCCCCTGTTGGGCCTGGAGGCTGCCCGTGTTCTGATCACCGGTGACTCACTGAAGCTGATGGACAGGATCAACCGGAAATACCAGCTGGCCGATTATAAATACCTGCGTGACCTGCTGCGCATCAACGTAAACTTCGAGATTCTCCAGGCCATGCTCACCGGAAATTTTTTTGCTTACCGGAATGAAAATAAATTTGCATCCGTTTACCTGGAAGACAAATATTATATCCTGAGTACGCTGAGCAAGCATAAACTGAAACGTTCCCTGGAAGAAAAGGATCCCAACAAGCCTGTGATACAGGATATGTGGATCGATGATGAGCATTTCCGCATTATGCGAAATAGTGTGGAAGATAACAGGATTAATAAAACAATGGAAATCAACTATTCCGACTTCCGCCCGACGGACTACGGGTTGTTTCCCTATCGCTGTGTAACGGATATCCAAGCCGACCAGCGCATCCATATTGACATTGAATATACCAAACTCACCCTGGGTGAGCCTCAGGAATTTCCGTTCAACATACCCGACAGCTATGAAAAGATGCGTTAACATGTCCTTCCTGCTGTTGATGCTGGCTGTTGTTTTTTGTTCCGGCCAGATCCAGAGTAAAAAGGACCTTGAAAAAAGACGGGCCAAACTGCAGAAGGAAATCGATGAAACCAACCGTATGCTGCAGGCCACTTCCCGGAATAAAAACCGCTCCATGGCTGAATTACAGGCGCTGAATAAGAAAATCAGGGTGAGGCAGGAACTGATTGTCACGATCAACAGTGAAATAGATGCATTGGGGGGGCAGATTATTGAAACGAACCAGGAAATCATTTCCCTGGAAGATAAGATGGCCGAGCTCAAGCGGAATTATGCCAACATGATTCTTTATGCTTACCGCAACCAGAATGAATACCAGCGGCTGATGTTTGTTTTTGCTTCCGCTGATTTCAACCAGGCATACAAGCGCCTGAAATACCTCCAGCAGTATAGTGAACAGCGTAAAAACCAGGCCCAGCTGATTGGTGATACCCAGCAACGGCTGACCGGTAAACGATCGGAACTGGAATTCCAGAAAAAAGATAAAACGCGTCTGAAATCGAATCAGGAAAACCAGAAGAAAACACTCGACAAGGAAAAAGGTGAACAGGAGGTGCTGCTGACCAAACTGCAGCAAAATGAAAAGAAACTGGCCAAGCAGTTAGCCGACAAACAGGCCGCCAAGGAGAAGCTGGACAAGGCCCTGGAAGCGCTGATCCGCAAGGAAATTGAAGCCGCCAAGAAAAAAGCCACAGCGGCGGGCAAGAAAAATGTAACCAATACCAACGTTTTTACCCTGACACCGGAAGCCCAGAAATTATCCTCCAGTTTTGCCGGCAACAGGGGCTCATTACCCTGGCCGGTGGAACAGGGTACCATTACCGGCGTGTTTGGCGATCATCCTCACCCTGTGCTGAAAGGCATTATGGTGAAAAGTAATGGAATAGACATCAGCACGAATAAAGGCAGCAGTGCGAGGTCTATTTTCCAGGGGGAAGTCACGCATGTGACTACCATTGCAGGAAATAAAGTCGTCATCATCCGGCATGGGGAATACCTCAGTGTATATTCGAACCTGAACGATGTGTTTGTTTCCCAGGGGGATAAAGTCACCACCAAACAGCGCATAGGTTCCATTCATACCAGCGTGGAAGATGCCCGTACCGAGTTGCACCTGGAAATATGGAAAGGATTCAATAAACTCGACCCGTCGGCCTGGCTGGCAAAAAAATAGGTTTTTACTCCATTTTAACTTACCTTTGTTCAAAATTAACAGTCATGTTAAACTTCATCATTTTAGGATTCCTCGGCGGGATAGGCGGAACGGAGATTTTCCTGGTCATCCTGGTATTGCTTCTTTTTTTCGGAGGCAAGCGCATCCCGGAACTGGCCAAGGGCCTTGGAAAAGGAATCAGGGAATTTAAAGATGCCTCCAAAGGGATTACCGAAGACGAGGATAAGCCAAAGAAAGCAGAGTAGTCCTTTTCTTCGTATTCCTCCTGTTCATTTCTTTTCCCGCCCGCCCAGGCAACCTGTTGTGCTTCAGCACTAAATTTTATCTTTGTGGCCAACCCAGTTGGTCATCATGAAAATTTCGAAACCTTCCCGGTCATCCAAAACGGCTGCTGCACAACCTGCCACGCCAGTTGCCAGTCCGGAAGCCCTGAAAAGACTGCGCATCCTGTTGGGGCTGATCTGCGCCTCGTTTGCCTTTTTGCTTTATGTCAATACCCTCGGGCACGATTATGCCGTGGATGACGGAACAGTCATTAAAAACAATAAACTGACGGTTCAGGGGGTGAAGGCCATCCCGGAAATACTGACGAGCGCCTATCGCAAGGGATTCTGGGAGCGGAAAGAAGGTGTTTACCGACCCTTGTCCGTGGTCATGTTTGCCATTGAATACCAACTGGCACCCGATAAGCCTTTTCCCGGGCACCTGGTGAATGTGCTCCTCTACGCCCTTACCGGCTGGCTCCTGTTTATCACGCTTTGCAGGTTATTCCCCGGGAAAAACTTCCTGCTCCCCTTTGTCATTTCACTTTTATTTATCGCTCATCCCATTCATACGGAGGTGGTGGCCAACATTAAAAGCCGGGATGAAATCCTGTGTTTCCTCCTGGTGATCAGTTCCGTTTATTTTTTGTTGCGGCAGAGTTCCAATCCATCCCCGTTAAATGTGGCCGGTTGTGCAGTCAGTTATTTTCTGGCATTGCTTTCCAAGGAAAATGCCATGACGGCACTGGCGGTATTTCCATTGATTCTGTATTTTTTTACGGCCGCCGATCTGAAAAAAGTCCTTTTACAATCCCTGGTTTTTGGTCTGGTGGCCATGGTTTACCTGGGTCTGCGTTATATGGCGCTTGGCGGATTGAATTACAATGTGGAGATTCTGGTCATTAACAATTCGCTGATTGAGGCGCCTGATGCCCTGTCACGCCTTGCCAGCGCCATGATGATTATGGGCCGGTACCTGTTGCTGCTTGTGTTCCCGCATCCGCTGACCTTCGATTATTCCTACAACCAGATTCCCAACGTGGGGATCGGGGATTTCAAAGCCCTGTTATCCATTGGCATATACGCCGGACTGGTGATCTACGCCATTAAAAATATAAAGACCAAGAATCCTGTCAGCTTCGGCATTTTCTTTTTCCTGCTGACCATGTCCCTGGTCTCCAACCTGGTAATCCTGATTGAAGCCGTCATGGGAGAACGATTTACCTACATGCCTTCGCTGGGCTTTGCCATCTCTGCCGGCACTGCACTGACTATGCTGTTGAAAGCGGATGCCACAAAAATTAAATCAACTTCCCTGAGCGGGTTTTTCCGGCAACACAAACCGGTGCTGGGTATTTTGTCCATCGTTCTGCTCTTTTATTCCTTTAAAACGGTCACCCGGAACATGGATTGGAAGGACAACCTCCGCCTGCTGGAAAAGGATGTGCAGACCTCACCTAACAGTGCCCGTATACGTTATGCCTACGGCAGCGCCCTGGTGATTGAAAAAGGACTGGATGAAAAGGACCCGGTCAAAAAGGAACAATACCTCAACAGGGGAATTGCCGAACTGGAAAAGGGAGTCAGTCTGCTGGCCAGTTACTCCGATGCCTGGTATCACCTGGGCATGGCTTATAAGGAAAAAGGGGACGGTGCCAATGCCGTCAGGGCCTTTGAACAGGCCAAAGCAGGCAAGAACTGGAAGGATGCCGAGTTTTTCAACTCCTCCGGACTGGCTTACAATGAAGCCAAACAGTATGACAAAGCCATTGCTGATTTCAAGCAATCCATTGCCCTCAATCCCAAACAGGAGGAAGCCTTTAACAATCTCGGCCTGACGTATTGCGATGCCGGCATGCTGAATGAATCCGTGAAGGCCCTGGAGGAAGCTTTGCGCCTGAATCCGAAAATGGATAAGGCTTATTATAACATGGGAAACACCTATGCCAAAGCCGGTGATTTCAACAAGGCTATTGAATGGTACATGAAGGCTGTCGCATTAAAAACGGACTATGCTGATGCCTACAACAATATCGGGAACAGTTACGCTGCCATGAAGCAATACGATAAAGCAATCGAAAGCTATAAGAAAGTGATTGAAATCAATCCGCAAAATGCCAAGGTTCTTTTCAACATTGGAGTTACCTATCACATGCTGGGCGATGATAAAACTGCGGATGAATATATCGCCCGGTCCAAGGCGCAGGGGCAGTAAACCTGGGACTTCAGTTCAACACATAGGTATTGTACCGGTTAACGGCCTTTCTGAATTTCAGTTTGTGCATCACATTCATCACGATGGCCGTTGCCTCAACGGCTGATACCGACAGGGCTGCGGTCAGGAACAGGACAGGAGCGAAATTCGGATTGTTGACTTGATTTTCAAGCATTGATCCACCGGCAATAATGGAATAAAAAAGCGGGATGCCGGCAAAGCCGAATATCATCGTGGCTGTCTTGTACTTTTTTGCCTCCCTGATATACTGGTTGATTTCCGGGATATCCGGTCTGACCATGAGTTTGTACAGGTATTTCCTGTCGGCATGCAGTTCCCTGTAAACATACTCCCGCTCGAAAGTTTTGATGGTGTATTTCCTGAGTTCAGCGGAATCATGGGGAATGATCTCAGTTACCCCGTTTTGAAAGAGGATGGTTTTCAGGTCACCGGTTCCCCGCATGATCTGCACGGAATCCGGAGCGCCTGCAGGATGATAGAGAATGTATGAACCGGCCATTTCCAGGACCTTACCGGAGATCCCTTCGCCTGAAATCAACCGGATGGTATCCTGGGCCTTCAGACTGGCAGTCGTCCAAAAAACGAATGCAGCCAGCAAACATCCGGCTTTGATTCCTGTCTGAAAACAGCCTTTCACAGGTTGGTGTTATTGAATGAAATTTTTATTGAACCGGTTCACAGCCTGTTTCAATTTGGAATGACCCGTGAACAAAACAAACAGTGATCCGATTTCTGCAAAGATAATATACCCATACAGCTTCTCCGGTTCTTTTATTTTCTCAAACCCCTGGGGGTTGATAATGCCGTAAAGGCCTGTCAGTGAAGCCAGGTGAAAGCCATGCACAACCATGGCCAGGGAGGCATAAAAATAGCTTTTTGAATCCCTGACCAGGTCGGTTACAACTGGTTCATGCTGACTCAGCAACAGCCTGTTCAACGCCCCACCCTCAACCGGTCTTTCGTTTATAAAATAGCTGCCCCTGAAGAATATAATTTTTTGCCTTTCCGCCTGCTCCCGGGTAAAGGCATAATTTTCAGTCATTCCATTTACAAACCGGATGCGACTGATTTCATTTTGAGGAACCGTTGTTAACAGGGTATCCGGATTCCCCTCCTCCTGTATAGTGATGATCCTGTTGTTGATTTCAATAATCCTTCCGGTCAGAATGGTTTTGTTGATCCGCATAATCGTGTCCTGTCCCCTGAGCGACCATATTCCATTTCCAAACAACAACAGGCAGCACCAAAATTTCATATCGTTATATGCTCATTCGTTTCACCTGGAAAAACCTGGTATCACCGGCTTCCGGCAATCATTTTCAGCATGTTGACCTCCAGTTCGCTAAGATATCTCCATTTGCCGCGGGGCAAATCCTTTTTAGTCAGTCCGGCGAAGATGACGCGGTCCAGCTTTCTCACTTCATATCCCAGGCTTTCAAAAATCCTTCTCACAATCCTGTTTTGCCCGGAATGCAACGCCAACCCGATATGGTTTTTATCCTGCCCGGTTCCGTCATAATTGATTTCATCCACCTTGATAAACCCGTCTTCCAGTTGAATGCCGGCAGCGATCTGCTTCATGTCCGCAAGGCTCAGGTTCTTGTCGAGTTCGGCATGATATATTTTTTTGATATGGGAGCTGGGATGCGTCAGTTTTTTGGTCAGCTCCCCGTCGTTGGTGATGAGTAACAGCCCCGTGGTGTTCCGGTCAAGGCGGCCCACCGGGTAGATGCGTTCCTTACAGGCGTTTTCCACCAGTTTCATCACCGTTTTCCGCTCCTCCGGATCATCCGTAGTGGTGATATAATCCTTTGGCTTGTTCAGCAGCACATATACCTTTCTTTCCTTGCGTATAGGAGTATTGTTATACCTGATCACATCGTGCCTGGAAACCTTAATACCCATTTCAGTCACGATTTTGCCATTTACCGATACGAGCCCGGCTTTGATGAGTTCATCGGCTTCACGCCTGGAACAAATGCCGCTGTTGGAGATGTATTTATTCAGCCGGATGAGCTTTTCTTCCCGCACAGGAAAAGTTTCCCCGGAAGGAACTCCGGATCCCATTGTCTTTTTTTCACGGACCGGGTATGGTTTGTCCCTGTCTGCACTGCTATATGGCTTGCGTACGGCTTTATCCCTTTCCGTCGGACGGGAATCCCGGCTGCGGAAAGGTTTCCGTTCCCTGTCACCCCTCCTTTTTTCAAATACCGGCTTACGAACCGGTCTGCCTTCACTTCTGACCGGTGTTTCGGCCTCACCCGCTGTTTTCTCTGGACGCCTGACATCATCCTGATCCGGCTCCCGGTCACGGGGTTTGGCTGGTCCCCTGCGTTCCCCATCCTTACGGAACGGCCTGTCTGATCTGCTGCGGGCAGGTCTGTCACGTTCTTCTCCTGGTCCTTTACGGCCTTCCTCCCTTCGGAATGGCCTGTCTGATCTGCTGCGGGCAGGTCTGTCGCTTCTCTTGGCCGGTTCTGTATGGTCATCCTCCTTCCGGAAGGGATTACCTGAGCGGTCGGGCGCTGATCTGCCCTTTGCCTCTGCCGGCTCATCGTATGAAGTCCGCTGATTCCATCCTTTTCTATTTTCATCGGAGTTTTTACGTTCAGGTTTTCCCCTTTTTCGTCCCCGGTCATTCGTTGGTGTCATGTTGGTATAATGGTAAAGATTTTTATGTATGCTGTAACGGGCTCAGGCCCTGATGATTTAAACGACACCGGGATAAAAGGCAGCCGGAATATGATGCAACCTGTTTTGTCCGTTGGTGCTAACAATGGCTATAACATCGAAACGGACTTCCAGTACTATTTTTCTTTGATCTACATAGGCCTGGGCCGCATCACTTAACAATCTTTGTTTGGATTCGGTTACGGCTTCTTCCGGCTCACCGAAAAAAGCCGTTGAGCGGGTTTTCACTTCCACGACTACCAGCCTGTTTTCATTCACGGCAATCAGGTCGACCTCTGCCTTGCCGTGCCTCCAGTTCCTTTCAAGGATTTCAAATCCCTGTTCCTCGAGGAATGCAGCAGCCAGTTCTTCTCCTGCTTTGCCCAACCGGTGTTGCCGTGCCATGATCAGTCCGGTTCGGCTTCCATGAATTCCAGGGTAACCGATGGTCCTGCCACGGTAAGGTCAACGGTCCTGCCCAGGATCAGGGAGAGGTTTTGACTTTCATGCCCGGCCGGAAATCCGAAGCAAACCGGATAATCATATCCCTGGACATGCTCCCGGATGATTTCTTCCGCTGTTTTCCCATAGGGGATGGCGTTATCCTTCATGTCGTTCATTCCGCCTACGATGATGCCCACCAGGTGTTCCAGTTTGCTGGTCCTTTTCAGCGCCATCATCATCCGGTCGATATGATACAGGTATTCATCCAGGTCCTCGAGGAAGAGTATTTTTCCACGTGTGTCGATATCCGAAGAGCTGCCCAACAGGGAATACATCACCGACAGGTTGCCTCCAACAAGCAAGCCTTCGCTGCCTCCGTTCTTATTCAGGAGTGAAAGGTTATCCGGAACAGTGACCTCATATTTCATTCGCTCCCCTTTTAAAGCAGACACCAGCGATCCGGCTGAAGCCTGGTCAAACCGTTCTGGGTGCAGATTGAAGAGCATCGGGGCATGAAGGCTTTCGATACCCAGGTAGTGATGCAGTTGGTGATGAAACACCGTGAAATCACTGAAACCGCAGAGCCATTTGGGATCTTCCATCAGGTGATCCATTTCCACCTCATCCACAATCCTGACCGAACCGTACCCGCCGCGGGCTGCAAGGATGGCGCGGATGCTTTTATCATCCATCATACTTTGCAAATCAGCCGCACGCTCATTATCGGTTCCGGAAAACTGGTAGTGGTTTCCGTACAGGTTTTTACCCGTAACCACTTCAAACCCCTGTGCCTGCAAAAAACTGATTCCGGGCTCCATTTCAGCCTGGGTGACTTTACGGGCAGGCGCCACGATGCCGATTTTATCTCCGGGTTTGAGGTAAGGGGGCGTAATCATAATTGAAAAAGCGTTTAAAGTTTAAAATTAATTTAATCGTTTAATCCTGCAGGAAAATGACTGTTTAACAAGGGCCGGTTTCCGTCAGGAAAAAGTTTAAAGTTCAGTTTAACGTTTTTGACATTTAAATTCGGAGTTGGCAGAGGAGGACTCTGGTAAATTGTATGATTGCATTTTACCCGGAAGAAATTGTTCTGATTGGTGCTCAGTCAAGCTTCAGTACAGCGAGAAAGGCCTGCTGGGGAATTTCAACATTGCCTACCTGGCGCATGCGCTTTTTGCCGGCTTTTTGCTTTTCCAGCAGTTTCCGCTTACGTGAAATATCCCCGCCATAACATTTGGCGGTGACATCCTTGCGCAGCGCCTTTACGGTTTCACGGGCAATAATCTTGGAGCCTATGCTGGCCTGTATAATGATTTCAAACTGCTGTCGGGTTATAAGTTCCTTCAGCTTTTCACAGATTTTCTTACCAAATGTAAAGGCATGATCGCGGTGAATCAGAGCGGAAAGAGCGTCCACCGGCTCACCGTTCAGACGGATATCGAGCTTCACCAGCTCCGAAGCCCGGTAACCGATGGGATGGTAATCGAAGGAAGCATATCCCTTTGAAATGGTTTTCAGCTTGTCGTAAAAGTCAAAAACGATTTCAGCCAGGGGCATGTCAAACTGCAGTTCCACGCGGTCGGTGGTAAGGTAGCTCTGGTTGGTGATTTGTCCACGCTTGCTGATGCACAGGTTCATGATGGAACCTGTATATTCAGACTTGGTGATGATGGTCGCCTGAATATATGGTTCTTCGATGCGATCGAGGTGGCTGGGATCGGGCATGTCGGAAGGGTTGTTCACCGTATACGACTCTCCGTTAGTCAGGAAGGCATTGTAGGAAACGTTGGGAACGGTGGTGATCACGGTCATGTTGAATTCCCGTTCCAGTCTTTCCTGAATGATCTCCATGTGGAGCATGCCCAGAAAGCCGCAGCGGAAGCCGAATCCCAGAGCGGCCGAAGATTCCGGTTCAAACACCAGGGAGGCATCATTCAGCTGCAGCTTTTCCATGGAGAAGCGCAGTTCTTCATATTCATCCGTATCCACCGGGTATATGCCGGCAAACACCATGGGTTTCACATCTTCGAAGCCGCTGATGGCCACTTCACAGGGGTTGTCTATCGTGGTGATGGTATCGCCGACTTTCACTTCCCGGGCTTCCTTGATTCCGGAAATGATATACCCCACATCACCTGCCTTCACCACCTTGCGGGGCATTTTGTCGAGTTTCAGAATGCCGATTTCATCAGCCTGGTATTCTTTCTTCGTGGCCACGAACTTCACGTGGTCGTTCTGGTGTATTTCACCGTCAATTACTTTGTAATAGGCAATGATGCCGCGAAAGGAATTGAAAACCGAATCAAAGATGAGTGCCTTCAACGGGGCATCAGGGTTTCCTTTGGGAGGCGGAATCCGTTTGACGATGGCTTCCAGTATTTCCATCACGCCCAGTCCCGTTTTCCCGCTGGCTGCCAGGATATCTTCCCGCTTGCATCCCAGCAGATCAACGATCTGGTCCTTGACCAGTTCGGGATTGGCGCTTTCCAGATCTATTTTATTGAGGATGGGTATGATTTCCAGGTCATTTTCAAGAGCCAGGTAGAGGTTGGAGATGGTCTGCGCCTGTATGCCCTGTGCGGCATCCACAATGAGCAAAGCGCCTTCGCAGGCAGCAATGGAACGGGACACTTCATAGGAAAAGTCCACGTGACCGGGAGTGTCGATCAGGTTCAGAAC
>CAYWHE010000071.1:0-18151 GCA_964458125.1 uncultured Flavobacteriaceae bacterium
CTGCGGAGCCTGTGAGCCTGAATGTCCGAACAATGCCATTTATGAAGGCGGTGCGGAATGGAGGTTTTCCGACGGCACCAGCGTAAAGGGAATGTTTAAAAAAATGGACGGATCAGAGGTGGATGCCAATGCCGCCCAGGCTCCAAAATCCATGGATATTTATTACATCGTATCCGATAAATGCACGGAATGCGTAGGGTTTCATGACGAACCGCAATGTGCAGCCGTTTGCCCCGTAGACTGCTGCGTGGACGATGAAGAGGTACGCGAAAGCAAGGAAGCCCTGCTGGAAAAGAAACAGCATATGCACGGCTGATTTGGTAAACGTTTTCCTGAAAAAAATGACGCAACAGTCCTACGGGTTGTTGCGTTTTTATTATATGATCAGGCCTGCTCCCTTCCTTTACCGGTTCCGTTTGTTTTTCACCTTCAAAGGAACGCCGGCCATAGGGCTTTGGTTTATCTTCCTGGCTGCCTGCTGCAGCCCGTTTACCCTTTTAAGAGCCCAGGAATCCTATAAAACCATCGGAAAGGATGAATTGAAATCCGCGCAGGATGCACTCCTTTCCCTGGGCGACAGCATCCTCAAGGGCAGCAGCGATTCCTTGCGTATTCATTCCAATTCCCTGTTTAAGGATCAACTGGGCCGTTTGCTGGAATACCAGAATACGTTTGCTGAAAATTTTGACTCCCTGAACAGCATTTCCGTGCTGAGAAGCCGGGACGGTTTCCTGAAGATTTATACCTGGATCCTGCCGGCTCATGATAAGAGCGCCTGTCTGTATTTCGGGTTTTTGCAGACCCTGGACAAGAAAAGCAGGCAGGTCAGGCTTTTTCCCCTGAATGAAGTCAAGTTTGAAAACGAGGAAGCCGTCCATAAAACATGTTCGGCGGATGAATGGTACGGGGCCTTGTATTATAAGCTGATCGAAAACAAAACCAAAGGGCAAACCCTGTATACCCTGCTTGGCTGGCATGGAAAGGGATGGAAAACCACGCGCAAGGTTGTCGACATCCTGTATTTTAAAAAAGGAAATCCGGTGTTTGGCAAACCTGTTATCCGGGTTGAAGGGAAACCTTACTGCCGCCTTGTTTACGAATTTAATGCCCAGGCCGTCATGAAATTACAATATGATGATAACCTGAAAATGATCATCATGGATCACCTTTCGCCCGCAAGGGGAGCAGAAAAGGGCCAATACGAATTTTACGGCCCCGATTTCAGTTATGACGGTTTGAAATTTAAAAACGGAACCTGGCAGCTGAAAAAAGATATTGATGTCCGGAACCCGAAATCCTTTAATAAAAGGGAAGGAAAGAAGGAAAAAGGAAAGGTTTTTTACGATGCGAAATAAATTCAGCTTCAGGTCCGTAGTTTTTACCGGTTGGGTAAACTAGTAAACCATGAACCTGTAAATAACGATACTCTGCTAAGTATTTAAAAAAGAAGAGACGATCCTTCCCAGCAAATTATAGTCAACCTTTTCAAAGGGATGCGGGGTGTCTTCCAGTATGCAGACCCGGCTACCGGGCATCAGTTTTTGCACCCCTTGTGTTTCTTCCCGGCTGACCATTTTATCCTGGTTGCCAAGACCCAGTAAAACCGGATGGGTGATGTGACGGAAATCGTCAGCAGTCAGCGGGTTCCTGGCGCCCATGGCTTTCATCATACCCGCGGTCTGTTGAAGTACGTTTCGCCACCGCTGCGCTCCGTGCATTTTTTTCAGGGCTGCGGCAAAGGCCGGCACTTTTGATTCCAGCATATCGGGATTAAGCATCTTCACTTCCGCCTCAGCCGATTCCGGTGTCCAGTTGAATTTGGTTCCCAGGGTCATGATGCGGCTGAACCTATCCGGATGATGCCTGGCCACACAGAGCGCCACGTAACCGCCCATGCTGTAACCGAAAACGGGTATGCTACGGAGATTCAGCTCATCCAAAACCCGGATAACTTCTCCGGCGAAGTTTTCCATTTTAAAATCAACGATTTCCTGAGCACGTTCACCATGACCCGGAAAGGTCAGCGTGAAGGGATTAAAATCAACCGACATGACATCCCTGAAGCCCTGCATTTGATGGGCAGAGCCCAGGGCTCCATGCAAAAGCAAAAGTGGTTTCATGATCATGACCTCCTTTTAAAAAGGTAAACGGATTCAACCGTTTCACTACATAACAGCATATTGAAAAAAGAAAAAAATTATAGTTGTCGCAGTTCTTTCACTCCATAGCCGGCAATCCCATGGCCGCCCATTCTTCCCTGGCCGGACCGTAAATACCAGGTACCTTTAACCCGCACAGGCGCATCAAAACCGTAAGCTGACCCCGGTGATGGGCCTGGTGTAAAATCAAAACGGAAAGCACTTTTCCCTTTTTCCATAGCTCACCGTACATGTTCACTTTTTCATTGAGCATGCCGTCTGTCCAGGCGGCGGGAATCACCTGCCCGACCGAGGCTGCAACCCCTGCGTAAGCTTCTGCGATTTCAGCGACCGTGTGGGGTGGCTTGCTGTGTTCGGAAGGTCCCTCTACCGCGAATCCGCATTTACTCAACATTTCTGAGGGGGTAACGGTCATATGCCAGGCCAGCGTGGCTATATTCCTGACCTCACCGTCGGGTTTTTTCAGGAGGGACTCATCGGTCAATAACCTGAACATCTTCAGGGTGGATGCCGATTCATATTTCCAGTCGTATTCGAAATCCCGGATTGTTCTGTACATTTTCTTTTTTATTTATGCAGGAATTCCAAAAGAATTCATGCGGGTTAAAATACTGATTCCAGCAGGTTAAAATTCCTGTTTATACGGCAAACAAATCCTGCTTTCAGCCGGCCTTTTCTGATGCCAGCGGTTTCTTTTTCAAAGCGAGGAGAGAAAAATCGGAAGGAAATCTTTTAATTTCGTTTTTCAGGCTGCCTAATCCATCAATCTCCATTTCCACCACGTCATTTTCCATGAGCCACTGGGGCTTATAGCCAGGATCGTTGAGCAGGCCGGTGCCGTTCAGTTCAAGGAAGCAGCCAGTGCCAACCGTTCCGGAGCCGATAACATCGCCGGGAAGGATTTCCGTTCCATAGGCACAGCGTTCAATAATTTCGGCGAAGGTCCAGTCCATATCTCCCATGTTTCCCTGGGAGACCAGTTTGCCGTTTACCCGGCATTTCATGGACAGGTTGTAATTATTACCGGTATGACCGGGTTTGGCCGGAATTTTAAAAGGCTCCAGTTCATCCATGGTAACCAGAAAGGGTCCGATAATGGTGGAGAAATCTTTTCCTTTTGCCGGGCCCAGGTTCAGCTTCATTTCTTCCATCTGCAGGGTCCGGGCGCTCAGGTCGTTCATGATCATAAATCCTGCAATGTAATTGTCGGCTTCAGATGCTTTGATATTGATTCCCTTTTTTCCGATGACGATGGCGGCTTCCAGTTCAAAGTCCAGCTGGCGGAAATGATCCGGCATGCAGTAAACCGGGCCGGGGCCCTGGATGGCATTGTGATTGGTGAAATAAAAGATGGGATACTCATCAAATTCGGGGATCATGTCCAATTTCCGGTTCCGCCGGGCCGCCGCTACATGCTGACGGAAGGCATAGCCATCGCGGCAGGAAGAAGGATGCGGTACGGGAGCCAGGAACCTGCATTGGGAGGAAGGAAAATGCTCGGCTTCCAGTTTCCCATTTTTGATCTGCTTGTCCAGTTCCCGGGCAAAGGCCAGAGGGGCCTCGCCGGCTTCGAGAAATTCCTTCATGGTGAGGGGAAAATCCCTGTAGCCTTTCAGTAAAGCGGCCTTACGGAGGTTATAGACTTCATCGTCATGAACCAAACCAAGGGTTTCATGATCGTTTTCAAGATACGTGACTAATTTCATTGCAAGGGTGTTGGGTCTGCAAAAATAAGGAAATTCGGCTGGCAGGCAAGCCGTCCTGACGTTCATTTCCACTTTAAGATACGCTTTGAGATACGCCGGGAAAAAAGTAATTTTGCATCAGTACCAATTCCGAAGAAAATGCCTCAATACCATAGCCTGGGCTCGATCCCGCCCAAACGTCATACCCAGTTCCGGAAACCGGATGGCAGCCTGTATGCCGAAGAGTTGTTTTCCACCCATGGGTTCAGCAATGTATATTCCCTCATCTACCACTGCCACCCTCCCACCCTGATAAAATCCATGGGGGAATCCTTCTCCAGGGAACCCCGGGTGGCTTTTATGCGATCGCTGAAACATCAGAAATACAATGGCTTTTCCATTGCCCCTGAGAATGATTACATCAAAAGCAAAAAACCGGTGCTGGTCAACAGCGACCTGCACATTTCCCTGGCCGCACCGTGCAAATCCACAACGGATTATTTCCTGAAGAATGCGGATGCCGATGAACTGCTCTTCATTCATGAAGGCAGCGGCACCCTGAAAACACTTTACGGCAGCATCGATTTCCGCTACGGGGATTACGTGATGATTCCACGCGGTACCATCTACCAGCTGCATTTTCATTCCGAAAACAACCGCCTGCTCGTGGTGGATTCCTTCAGCCCCATTGAAACTCCGCGCAGGTACCGGAATGAATACGGTCAGTATGAGGAACATGCTCCCTATTGCGAGCGTGATTTCCGCAAGCCCGTCAACCTGGAAACGCATGATGAAACAGGAGAGTTCCTGGTCATGATTAAAAAACAGCATATCGTATATCCCTATGTGTATGCCACGCATCCTTTTGATGCGATAGGCTGGGACGGCAATCATTATCCCTGGGCATTTTCCATACATGATTTCGAACCCCTCACGGGCCGAATACACATGCCCCCTCCCGTTCACCAGACTTTTGAAGCGCATAATTACGTGATCTGTTCCTTTGTTCCGCGCCTGTTTGATTATCATCCCTTAGCCATACCGGTGCCTTACAACCACAGCAACATCGATTCGGATGAGGTTTTATATTACGTGGACGGTGACTTCATGAGCCGCAAGAATACCGAGAAGGGCATGATTACGCTGCATCCCGGCGGCATCCCCCACGGCCCACACCCGGGAACGGTGGAAAAAAGCCTGGGTTCCAGGGAAACAAAAGAACTGGCCGTGATGATCGATACCTTCAAACCCCTCTGGGTCACCGAAGATGCTTTAAAAATTGAAAGCGGGGATTATTTTAAATCCTGGCTGGAGGCGTAAATAAAAATTAAAATTTCGCGTCTGTTGATTCCGGTTTTAAGTTGCGGGAATGGCAAAAAAAAACATTGATACCCACCCTGAAGGAAATCCGTTTTCATTCAACAGCCATTGACCTTCCGGTTTGAATTTTCAGAACAAGCCGTGCAGTTCCGCATTCACCCGGTTGATGATTTCCCCGAGGTGTTCCTGGTTTTCGGCAAAGTTGATGTCATCAATATCCACGACCATTAATTTCCCGAGTTCATAGGTGGAGATCCAGGCCTCGTATCGTTCGTTCAGGCGCTTGAGGTAATCAATGCGGATGGTGTTTTCATAGGCCCTGCCTCTTTTTTGAATCTGGTTCACCAGGGCCGGAACGCTTCCCCGCAGGTAGACCAGCAAATCCGGCGGGGCGATAAAATTATTCATCAGCGCAAAAAGATCGGAGTAATTATTGAAGTCACGCGTGGTCATCAGGCCCATGGCGTGCAGGTTTGGTGCAAAAATGTAGGCGTCTTCGTAAATGGTGCGGTCCTGGATGATCGTTTTCCCGCTTTTTTTGATCTGGTTGATCTGGTTGAAGCGGCTGTTTAAAAAGAAAATCTGCAGGTTGAACGACCAGCGTTGCATATCTTCATAAAAATCATTCAGGTACGGGTTATCATCTACATCCTCGTAATGGGCCTCCCATTTGAATTGCTTGGCCAGGAGTGAAGTAAGGGTGGTTTTTCCGGAACCGATGTTTCCGGCAACAGCTATATGCATGACGATCTTGAATAAGGAGGATTAAAAGCTTAACACTGCTGCAAAATAAACATTTTCAGTTAAAATATTCAAAAGGAATAAATTTCAATGGCGTCAGGCTTCCGCAAAAAAACCCGGTGAGGCCCTACCCGTGCGCTGATCACGTCTTTCATCGGAGGCAGGCGGACAATATTCCGTTCCAGGCTACCGATGTTGCAGATCTGAATGGTATCGTTTCGCACATAAAACAACTGATCGTACTGCGCCTGGAAAAACTGCTGATCCTTGATTTCAATGGTATGAAAATAATCACCTGTTTTGTCGTAAACGATCACGCCAATGGTGGGATTGTTGATCATGATCCAGCTTTCCGATTCAAAAAGATAATTCACATGCACATCGCGAAAGAGCTTGTTCAGGGGAATACAGGTCATTTCGATCTTCAGCTGGTCATTGATTTTTTTAATGGTAAAATCACTTTCATCATAAACCCAGAAACCCGATTGATTCAGCGTGTTGCAGGCCAGCATGGGCTGCTGAATACCGATGGCATGCAGATCCACCACCGACTGTTCGGCCAGTTTGGTGTCGAGCATGCGGATGATGCCGAAATTCCTGTAGAACACAAGAATCTTCATGGGATCACTGGCATCAATGCTTTGTGGCGGGCCCAGGTCCTTTTTGCTGAAGGTGGCCGTGAGGTTGCCGCTGGAGTCATACTTCTGAATGGCACCGTTAAGCACCAGATAAGAATTCCCGAGATGATCGGTCGTAAATACGGTTGTCTTGCCCGCAATCCGTTTTACAAGCGTGTAATCACCTGCCTGGGAACGGGCTGCCGTGAAAAAAAACAGCAGCAAAAAAACCTTGCTAACTCTTATCATGTCTGACATAACTGAATATTTCATCAACAATTTTGCGGTTATTGGACAAGCGGGGAACTTTATGCTGCCCGCCCAGTTTGTTTTTTGACTTCAGCCAGTTGTAAAACGTATTTTCCGGCATGGCGTGCAGGATAGGCTGCTGCAGGGCCATATCGAGGTACCGCTTGGCTTCATAATCGGAATTCAATTTTTTCAACGCTTCATCCAGGTAAATGGAAAACAACTGTAAATCGGGAGGTTCCTTTTCGAATTCAATAAGCCATTCATGGGCTCCTGCCTTATTCTCGGTGATGTAAACCGGGGCGGCGGTGTAGTCACGCACCACGGAAGCCGTCCTTTCACAGGCTTCCGCCATGGCTTTTTCGGCATTGGCCACCACGAGTTCTTCCCCGAAGGCATTAATAAAACTTGCCGTACGCCCGGTTATTTTAATGCGAAAGGGTTTCAGGGAGGTAAACATCACCGTATCCCCGATCTGGTAACGCCACAAACCGGCATTTGTTGAAATCACCAATGCATATTCCCGGTCCAGTTCAACCTGATCCAGCCCGATAACCTTTGGAAAATCCCGCCCGATTTCACTGATTTCAATAAATTCATAGTAAATTCCATAATCGAGCATCAGAAGCATCTCCTCTGAATGGACCTGATCCTGTATGCCGAAAAATCCTTCGGAGGCATTATAGGTTTCCAGGTAATGCATGCCTGGATTCGGAATCAGTCGCTGAAACTGTTCCCGGTAAGGAGTAAAACTCACGCCCCCGTGTACAAACAACTCCAGGTTGGGCCACACTTCCGTCAGGTCACTTTTATTGCTCAGTTCCAGTATCCGCTTCACCAGCACCAGCGTCCAGGAGGGCACGCCGGAAATATTGGTCACGTTTTCCAGCATGGTCACCCGCGCCATGCGATCAATCTTTTCCTCCCATTCATCCATTAACGCAATGGACATATCCGGTGTCCGTAAAAGTTGTATCCAGAAAGGCAGGTTTTGAATGAGTATGGCTGACAGGTCCCCATAAAAGGATTCATTGCTGAAGGAATTGATCCGGTGACTTCCTCCCAGTGACAGGAGTTTGCCGCTGAACAGCCGGGTATCGGGGAAGTTGTTACAATAAATGGACAGCAGGTCCTTGCCTCCCTTAAAATGACATTCTTCCAGCGATTCCAGGCTGACCGGTATAAATTTGCTCTTGTCGTGTGTGGTTCCCGATGACTTGGCGAACCACCTGATGTCGCTGTGCCAGAGGAGGTTGCTTTCGCCCTGACGAAGTCGTAAAATATAGGGCTTCAGGCTGTCATAATCCTGCAGGGGCACCCGGTTGCGGAAATCCTCCGCCGAACGGATGGATTTATAATCGTACTTCCTGCCCCACTCCGTATCCTGGGCCGCCGATAACAGCTTAAACATCCAGTCATTCTGCACCTCCGCCGGATATTTGATGAACAGCTCCATCTGGTGAATGCGCTGCTTCATGATCCAGGAGAATATGGTGTTGATGATGGCCATAGGCAGGAAGGACTTGGTGGTAAATCTGTTTGCTAAGTTACTTATTTTTTAAATGCCAGAACCTTTCCTCCGGTTCAAACCTGCAATAATTGCTCCCTCCCCGTCAGTCGTCACTCCGGGCATCAATCATCCATAAATACTTCCCGGATATTTCCGGAATGGTTTATACCACTATATTTGCGGGCATTAAATTGAACAGGATATGCATTTTTTCAACCGTCTGACGGGATATTTAACGATGGTCATCTCCTTGTCCATTCCGCATGTTACCCTTGGCCAGGAGTTAAGATGCAATTGTCCGCAGCAAAGTAAAGCAGGAAAGGGAACCTTATATTTTACGGGTGGTTATAACCTGGACTGGTTCAGCAAAAGCGATATCCATTTCAGGGATAAGAAAACCGATGACTATGATTTCACCCTCTATGATCTGAAGGCAGTTGACCGGGACGGGCTGGCCAACTTGTTCAACCAGGATATTACCATTCCCCAGTACTCCTTCCGGATCGGCTATTTTTTCAACGACAAACATGATCTTGGCATCGAGATTAATTACGATCATGTCAAGTATGTAGTAGTGGACGGGCAAACCGTTCATTTGAAGGGTGAAATCAGGGGTGCCTACTACAATCAGGATACCACGTTCAACAGGGATTTTGTGGATTTTGAGCATACCAACGGAGCGAATTACGCCATGCTCATGTTCATCAAACGGATAAACCTGTTAAAATCGGGAAACAAAAAACATTGGGTGGGTGCTGTATGCAAAGGAGGTGCAGGTTTCGTTTACCCCCGTTCCGACACACGCATTTTTGGCGTCAGGCGCAACGACAGGTACCATGTGGCCGGTTATGTGGCCGGCCTGGAAGCGGGATTACGGTATGATTTCTTTAAGTATTTTTTTGCCGAAACCACGGCCAAAGGCGCTTTTGCCAACTACCTGAACGTACTTCTGCATGGAAAAGGCAGGGCCCATCACCATTTCTTTTCCCTGGAATGGATCTTTACCATAGGTCTGCAGGTGCCGGTAAAAATTTTCTGATGAGGGTCTGATTATTTTAACGGGTAGCTATTATTCCCGAACCGGAGGTTGATGCCTGCCCGGATATTGGTATTCCTGGCCTTTTGCGGAAAAATCACCCCCATAACATTATCGGTGACTGCAAACAGCTGAACATCATAATCGTTCAGGGCAATACCGAATCCGATGTTGTTGTAGGTCCGGTTAACTACGGTATAGGAAACGGCCACGTTCAGCCACTTCCCGAACATCTTGTTGAAGGATAAGGAAGCGGCCGGATGCATGGTTTTATCGTCAAAGCGGTTATACAGCAACAGTCCCACCTGGTGTTTGCCATCCAGGATATAATTGCCGCTCAGGTAAACCTGTGGCGAAAGTGCAGTCTGGTAAGATCCATGAACCGTATCCACATGCAGGCTGGTAAAAAGCGTATCCAGCGCATGATCCAGGGCCTGGCTGTAAGTGCCGGTATCGCCTGTTACCTGGTTGATGTCAATACCGCTATACGTAAATTCGGCATCCGGCCTGGTGCTGGCATAGGAGGTCACGGCATCCTTCCAGCGAATGGCGCCCAGATCCAGGATGCTGCCTCCTGCGGTAAACCGGCCGTTCAGTTTATAGTTAAAACCGAGATCCAGGGCAAATCCATGGTTGTTTTTATGAAAAGCATAATCGCTGAATGAAAATTGATTTCCCCGGTCCGTCCCGTCCAGCCCCGACGTATTGATCTGAATATTCGACCTGGCGGTGATAGCATAGGTGGAAGGATCCGTATACAGGGACAAAGTGCTTTTGCCCGTATGGATGTTTTCCATTCCGTAAAGATATTTTACACGTGCGCCCACCGAAAGGTAATGGCTGATAAGCTGGGTGAAACTCAGTCCGTATTCACGGTAATGTATCGCATCCAGCCGGAATGCCAGGTTTACCTGCTGTCCGAGCATGCCGCCGTTACCATCCTTGATGAAACGTATCAACTCATCCGGGTATGCAAAACGGGCCTGGATTTTCTCTGTGGCGTTTACTCCTATATACGAATTCCTGATCCGGAATCCGAAAGCCAGCACGTCCGTTTCAAGGGCAAGACTGAGGTAATTGGACCTTTTCAGTTTTGAAACCAGGTTGTCCAGATCGATGTACAGCGAGTCATCGGCTGATCTCCGCACCAGGTCGCTGTATGCAAAGGAGCTGTTGCTGCAGGACAGGAAGGAATTGGAAACTCCGGGCAGGTTGATGTTGATCCGGCTGTGGTTCATCAGGGCGGGATTCAGCGAACTGCGGGCCGAAAGCTGCTCCATGTTGTATAGCGTCATGTTTTGCTGGGCATGCACGTGCAGCATGGAAGAAAGCAAACAGGTACAGAGGGTAAAGCGTAAGGTTTTTTTCATGTAGGTTAAGCGTTATGATCAGGAAGGTTTCATGTCCTGGTCGGGTTGCCCGTGCCCGGGAATCAGTGGATGGTCAATCTGGCTTTCACCCCGACCCGGACGCCCAGGCTGTAATCGGCATAAATTTTTACCGCCGTCATACCGTTGCCGGTGGTTGCCGCATGGCCCATGGTGATCACCTTCCTGGCGTTGCGTATCCGATTCATACGGTCCTGGTCTATAAGTATAAAGGTGGTCCTGGCTGCCGGGACAGTTACCTTTCCGCTAAACAATTCAACCGTTCCTGATTCCAGTATCGAAGTCCCTGACGTGATCATGGAATCCAGTACCTGCAGGTGTTCATCGGCAAAATAAACCTGGACGGCCACATCAATCGGGAAACCATTGGTAAAGGTTGCTTTCAGTTCCATGGATTCTATCAGGTCCAGGTTTTCCAGTTTGAAATCTGTTGTATCGGAGATGATAAAATCCTTCGCGCTTCCGTACAGGGGCAGTTCCAGTCCGGCCATGATCGACAGGGAACTGCTGTCTGTCAGGAAATTCCGGGATACCTTGCCATCCGGATTCGTCAGCATGCCGGTCTGGTAAATGAAGTATTCGGGAAGATGGCTGATCACGGCCTGCAGGTTGCTGTTGCTGTTGTTGAGCTGGAAGGAGCCGGTTAGCTGTTGCCCGGCCTGGCTGATAAGCGGACTGTTTACCGGTAACGGATTTGGAATTCCGCTGTTAACCGGGTAAAGTCCGGATGCCTGGCTGAATGCCGATAAGGAAGGTATGGTAGCGCGTACCGGTATGCCGATGGAATTTGAAATGCTTACCATCAGCCTGGGATCGGCCAGGGTAAAGGATCCCATACCCGGCTGGCTGTTGAAGAAATTAAAGGACAGGGTATCGGACAGTTGCGAAAAATCCAACTGCCCCACGTATCCGTAAAAGGCGTTGAATTTAATATTTTTGAAATGCCCGTCCACCGTTAACATATCTGTTATGGTCACCGGGTTCCCTGAATTTTTCAGTTCGATTTTATAAACAGCCGTCAGGTCGTTCACGGCCGAACCGTTATTGGTGGCATCCAGCACATATCCTTTCAGATCCAGGTTCAGTTTTGTTTCAATCGGAAGGGTGCCCTGGTAATCGAGATTGAACTTCCTGGTAAAGGCCTGCCCGTTTTTGCGTAAACCGGGCATGGTGATCCGTATAGATGCCTGCTGCCGGAAAGTAGAAAACAAATCCAGGCTGAGTTGTCCGCTTTTAATCAGCAGGGAATCCAGCTCGGCTTGTTTATCGGGATTAAAAGTAACGTGCTGTTCCATGCTATAGCTGTAACTTCCCTGTCCGTTAAAAAGTGAAATCTGGTTCTGATCCATTTTAAAATCAAACTTCACGTCCTGATCCTTTACCTGTAGAATTTCCCCGGCTTTTAGCCGGTAAAGCGTATCGCTATACATATAGGTACAAAACTGATCCGCCCCGATCTCCACCTGTATATCCGTATTCCTGGCCAGCATATCCCGGAAGGTCATGCTGGTGTTGACCAGCGGAACAGCCAGCTCCGGACTCCAGCCACCGGATTTTATTTTATCGAATTCAAAATCATCCTTGATGCAGGAATTGAACAAAATGGCCGCGCAGGCAAACAGGAACGGCATCCGGAATCCCGGCCTTGTTCTGAGGTAAGCCGGCAGACGGGAAAATCGGGGAGGAGTTATCATGAGGAAAAAATTGATCAGGTGGGTTCTTTACAAAATTAGACCCATCCCCATTGTTCTTCTTGACAATAAATACCTTCGGTTACAGCTGTAAGGTTTTAAAACAAATCATAAAAAAACGGACGTCCCGCGGGAGACGTCCGTTTAAATCCGTACAACTGCAATCAGGCCACTTCCGCAACTTTTGGGGCGGCGGCCAGTATTTCTTCATTGGCCTGGGAAGCATATTGTGCAAAATTCCTGACAAAGGCCTGTGCAAGATCATTCGCTTTTGCGTCATAAGCGGCCTTATCTTTCCAGGTATCACGGGGATTCAGAATTTCTGCCGGCACATTCGGACAGGCGGCCGGCATTTTCAAACCAAATACGGGAAGCGTATTGAATTTCACGTTGTCCAGGTCACCGTTTAAAGCGGCCGTGATGAGGGCGCGTGTATACGATAATTTAATCCGCGAACCCACCCCGTAAGATCCGCCTGACCATCCTGTGTTTACCAGCCAAACCCTGGCCTTTCCGGACTTCAGTTTCTTACCGAGCAGTTCGGCGTACCGGGTGGGATGCAAAGGCAGGAAGGCCTTGCCGAAACAGGCGCTGAAGGTGGTGGTGGGTTCGGTGATGCCCATTTCCGTTCCGGCAACCTTGGCCGTATAACCGGAAATAAAATGATACATGGCCTGTCCGATATCCAGCCGGGAAATCGGGGGTAACACACCAAATGCATCGGCCGTGAGGAAGAAAATATTTTCCGGTGCGTTGCCGACGGATGGATAAACCGCATTATCGATGTAATGAATCGGATAGGCCACCCGGGTATTTTCCGTCTTGGTGATGTTTTCATAATCCGTGGTGGTGGTGCCGTCAAAGAACTCCGTATTTTCCAGCAGGGCGCCGAAACGAATGGCGTTGTATATCTGCGGTTCCTTTTCTTCCGTCAGGTTTACGCATTTGGCGTAACATCCGCCTTCGAAATTAAATACGGAATGTTCGGCCCAGCCATGTTCGTCATCCCCGATGAGTCCGCGGTTGGGATCTGCGCTCAGGGTGGTTTTGCCGGTTCCGGATAAACCGAAGAAGATGGCAGTATCTCCAGCTGCACCGATATTCCCGGAGCAATGCATGCTCAATACGCCTTTATGATGGGGCAATACATAATTCAACACAGAGAAAATCCCTTTTTTAATTTCACCGGTATAGCTGGTTCCGCCGATCAGGATGATTTTTTTGGTGAAGTTTAATACGGCAAAATTATGCTGACGGGTACCGTCAATAGACGGATCTGCCTTGAAGCCCGGGGCTGCAATAATATGCCAGTCGGGATTGATGGTCATGATCTCTTCGCGCGTCGGACGGAGAAAGAGGTTATGGGCAAACAGGTTCTGCCAGGGGGATTCAGTGATTACCCGGATATTCAACCTGTATTTAGGATCGGCACAGGCATAGGAATCGCGGACATAAATATCCTTTCCGCTCAGATAAGCCGTGACCCTGTTATAAAGGAGGTCAAATTTCAGCGGGTCAAACCTGATATTGATATCGCCCCACCAAACCGTTTTTTCGGTTTCATCATCGGCTACAATGAATTTGTCCTTTGGTGAACGACCGGTAAATTCCCCGGTATCCACGGCCAAAGCCCCGGTATCGGTAAATTCACCCTCCCCGTTTAAAATTGTTTCCTCGGCCAGTTCTGCAGGACTCAGATTCCAGTATGCGGTTGAAATATTTTTTAATCCGATGGCCGCTAAAGACGCATGCGGTGCTCTTATTCCAAATTCATTCATGACGGCGATTTTTGATATTTGATGCAAAGTAAAGGAAAAAACCGTGTTCTCTCAAACTTAAGTTTTCCATACATTTAAAGTTCTGAAAATTAAATAAATATACCCGAAATTGTTAGCTAATTCCGGCGGCGGAAAGCGGGGATGATGGGAAGGCAACCCTTGTCAAACCTGCCTTCCCGGATTTTCTGCCACAAAGGATCCCCATCCGGAATACGCCTTGCCTCCCGTTTTACCTGCCGGTGAATGCTGCATGGAATGACACAGTGCCACAGCCAGGGCATCGGTGGCATCGAGGTATTTGGGCATTTCACGAAAGCCCAGCAAATGCTGAAGCATGGCGGCCACCTGTTCCTTAGACGAATTGCCGTTGCCGGTAACCGACTGCTTCACTTTTTTCGGGGAATATTCGGTAACGGGAACCTCCCGGTAAAGCGCTGCCGCCAAAGCCACTCCCTGGGCCCTTCCGAGTTTCAGCATGGACTGCACATTCTTGCCAAAGAAAGGTGCCTCCACGGCCAGTTCATCGGGATGATACTCGTCAATGAGGGCCAGCATTTTTTCAAATATACGTTTCAGCCTCAGGGCCTGGCTGGAATATTTTTCCAGTTTCAACACCCCGGCTGCCAGCAAACGGACACCCTCCTTACCGGAATCAATGATGCCGTAACCCATAATGGTGGTTCCCGGATCGATACCTAAAATAATTTTATTTAGTTCCTTCATACGTTAATAAGCACGGAGTAAAAGTAGGGATAATTTACAGCCGGACAGATCCCTTTATTTCCGGAGTCCTGTGACTAAGCTAAAGAAACGGAATCATTAATCCGGCAAATTATTTGAACCCCGCCTTCGCAATCTCCGTTTAACTGTTTTACTTAGCGCATTAAATGAAGAAAAATTGACCAGGGAACCGGGAACAAAAAAATCCTTTTTTCAGCAGGAATGGCCGCTTGCCCTGAAAATCATTTTGGCCCTGCTGGCCCTTTGGTTTATATTCAAGCAGGTTTCCGAAAAGGATGTGGATGAATTTATGGTCATTTACCGACAACTTGCCCAGCACAGGACCAACTGGATAATCTTTTTTATTCTCGATATCCTCATGGGTGTCAACTGGTACCTGGAGGCGTTCAAATGGAAGGTACTGGTGGAAAAATTTGAAAAGATCCGAGTGTTTACGGCTCTCCGGGCTACCCTGTCGGGAGTCACGATCAGTTTTTTCACGCCGAACCGGATGGGTGAATTTGCCGGCCGCATCATGCACATCGGGCCCGGTTCGCGTTTGCAGGCGGCGCTGTCCTCCCTGATCGGCAGCGCTTCGCAGCTCATGGTGACGCTGATTGCGGGCGCATTTGGGTTATGTTTCTTTTTACCTGCCTACCTGGGACTGCCAAAGAATTATCTGGTGATTTTTATTTTTATCGCTTCCGGAATTACGGCCGTCCTGCTTAACATGTTCTTTCATTTTGGTTTTCTCACCCGGGTGCTCACCCATCTGCGGATACTTCACCGCTTTGAGAGGCATCTGCAGGTTTTCCGCTTGTATTCTTCCCGGGAATTGTTTAAGATTCTTTCCTTTTCCGTTTTCCGTTATATGATATTCAGCGTTCAGTTCGTCATTATACTGAACATGACGGGAATTCAACTCCCCTTCCTGAAATTGTTTGGTTTGATAGCCGTCATTTACCTGGCCCTGGCTCTTATTCCAACCATTGCCTTTCTCACCGAACTGCCCGTGCGGGGTTCCGTGGCGCTGTATGTACTCGGGCAATATTCGACGGAACACACCTCGATACTATGCGCTTCCTTTTCCATCTGGTTGCTGAACATCGTATTGCCCGCCGTTATTGGCGCTCTTTTTATATTTTATTTCAGGTTTACGCGATGACCGGAGACCCCTTGCTGACCCTGGTCCAGCTGACGGCATGCCTGCTGACGGCCGGTTACGGTTTTTTCCTGTTGGTACAGCGGTATTATTGGGGCCGCATCGAAACGTTCATCCCGGATCAACCATCGGGCAATACGAAACTGTCCGTCATCATCGCCATGAGGAATGAGGAAGCCAATATCACAGCCTGCCTGGAATCGCTGCGATTACAGGATTACCCCATGGAATCAGTGGAAGTGCTGGTGATGGATGATCATTCCCAGGACAACAGTGTCCGGCAGGTGAAGGAATTTATACGCCTTCATCCGGGCGGTATACAGGTATCGCTTTATGAAATCCGGGACAGCAGCAAACGAAGCAGTTATAAGAAATACGCCATCAGCGAAGGCATCCGGCATGCGAAAGGTGAAGTCATCATCACCACCGATGCCGATTGTGTGGCGGGCCCCCGTTGGTTATCCACCCTGGCCTCCTGTTATGAAAAATACCACCCGGTGATGATCATGGGCCCGGTTCAGTTCCGGGAAAGCAGTGGATTCTTCAACCGGTTACAAACCTTTGAGTTTGCCGGTCTGATTGGCATGGGAGCCGCTTCCGCCAGGTCAGGTTACCCGCTCATGTGCAACGGGGCCAACCTGGCCTATACCAGGAAAGCCTTTAACGAAATCAACGGTTTTGGAAACACGCCGGAACTCGCCAGCGGGGACGACACGTTTTTACTCTTTAAGTTGAAAGACCGGTATCCGGATGGCATTTGCTTCCTTAAATCCCGGGAGGCCATCATCACCACGTCGGCACAGGAATCGCTGAAGGCCTTTTTCCACCAGCGTAAACGGTGGGCTTCGAAAACAACGCGGTATCAAAAACCTGGGGTGACCTGGACCGGGCTCACCATTTATTTTTTCAATTTCTTTCTCCTGCTGACAGGCATGCTGTCCATTTTTTTCAACTCCATGACCGGAATTTTCCTCCTGATGGCCGGGGTCAAGCTTTTACTGGAGTTCAGTTTCATGGCTGCTGTTTGTAAATTTTTCAGGAAGGAGCATTTATTATGGATATTTTTACCCGCTGCCTTGCTGAACGTTCCCTATACCCTGCTGGTGGGCCTTGTGGCACCGCTAGGCGGTTACCGCTGGAAAGGCCGGAACATGAAATAACGGCAGGGATATGGGAAAACAGGACTTTTAAAATGACCTCACAAGCGGAATCCCCTTTCAGACTGCTGATCCGGAAGGTTAAAAAAAACAGGCCGGCATTTTTCAGCGCCTGGTTGATAGTGGCGGGTTTCCTGATGGCCGTTTTTTCCTACCTGCTTATTCCGGACGGTTCACCAGATGCCAACCAGATGTGTTTGCCGGTCAGTCTGCAGAAGCCGGGTTTCAGCGTTCAGATGTTGCTGGTAAAAAAGCAGGGGGAAACAAAACCCGTTTCTTTTTTCAACCGCCTCCTGAATGGAAAGGACCCCGGGTACCAGATGATTCCGGTAACCGATCTCAGGACGGAAGGAGCTCTTATCCAATACCTGGAATTTACGGGTTCATCGGGAAGCGACGGAGAATGGCAGTCTATAAGTGTGTTTGAAGTTGCGGGGATCGCGACCCCAGCCCATGCTGATCAGCCGGAAACCGAAAAACTGAAAAGGGAAATCCTGGACAAGCAGGTGAAATGGAAAACCTACTGGCTGGGTACAGACCGCTTCGGAAGGGATTTATTCAGCAGGCTGGTGCTGGGTACACGGGTATCCCTATCTGTCGGTTTTATTGCCGTGCTGATTTCCCTTTTAACCGGACTAACCTTTGGTTCCCTGGCCGGATTTTTCAGGGGTAACACCGACCAGGTTATCATGTGGCTCATCAACGTGGTCTGGTCCATCCCTACCCTGCTCCTCGTTGTGGCCATATCACTGGCCCTGGGAAAAGGATTTGCCCAGGTGTTTATCGCCGTCGGTTTAACCATGTGGGTGGAAGTGGCCCGGCTGGTCCGGGGGCAGATTTTCTCGGTACGTGAAATGGAATATGTGGAGGCCGCCAGAGCACTGGGATATAAAAACAGCCGGATTATTTTAAGGCATGTCTTACCCAATATCATGGGT
>CAYWHE010000072.1:0-17769 GCA_964458125.1 uncultured Flavobacteriaceae bacterium
TGAAATTCTTAAAATAAATCTTATAAATCACCTGAAGTCAAAGGGCGAATCAACTCATAAGGAAATTTTACGCGCCATAACCGACAACTTTAAAAGAAATAAAATAAAATTTGAAGGTTCTATTGAATGGCATATGGAATGGGTTAAACTTGACCTGGAATCCAGAAAAGAAATCAAACGCCTTGGCGACAAATCATCATTAAAATTTATAATTGCCTGACTGTGGACTTTGACGAATGACAAAAGAAGGGTTTGCGGGTAATCGGGCTGGCCGCTGTGTTCGCCCAGCAGCCTGTCTCCTTCGCTAAAAATGTCCACCGGACATTTTCTTATCGCCTGGCGCTGGTCCATGTATACAGGCCTGCCTGCTGTCACACGAGCCCATGCAATGGCAGGCAGGGGTTTGTTAAGTCCGATAGCTATCGGAAGTGGAGCAACATTTAAGAAGAAAAAATGCAAGAGCGTGTTTTTCCTAACGCTTAATTAGGACTTTCTGAATAAGTAAAGCCTATATATTTATAGGCAACTTTGAGGGAAAAGTGACAAAATATCAATAGAATTTGAAAATGTCTTTTAAAGCTGCACTTTACCAGGGCAATCATGTATTTTCATTATATTTTCAACAGACCCTGATAATGTTTTAATTAGACGTTAACCCGTTGCCGGCAAATTTCAGGCAAGGATTGAATTGCAGGAAAACAAAATACGCTTATTGCCATTGATAAACCATCCGGTTATTTACTGTCTGGAAATCCCTGGCCCATGTTTTTCTTCGGGAATTCCGTTGTTATACCTACCCAACTACCCATCAAAGGATGTAAAGGAGTTGTCCTCATGGCCTTGTTATAAGGACCGTGAGTTTTCCGCCTGAAGCCGGAGTTTCCGTGTTCGAAAGGTTTGCCTGGAAAATGGTATCAGGGACAAATTAATTTTAATGGTTTAAGATTTTCCGGAAACAATTTTTCCGGCGAGGAAACCCATTGGAAGGTAGGCTCCGGTAAGGTCAAGGACTGAAAACCAGGTTGGTGAAGGGAGCATGAGCACATTGGTGATTCCGCCAGCCAGAAATAAAACTCCAATCCCAAGTGCGAACATCATTTTATGTGAGGCAGCCAGCCAGGCCGTTAACATAGCGCCGGCAAATGTACCGAACGCATGCGCCAGGAAGGGCATGATAAAATGCCTGGGTCCGAACAAATGCATCGATGCTTTTAATCCTTCCATGGTCGTTACATTTGCACCTTCGGGAGGCGGTATAATGGAACTGCTCATCATAATTATTGCCATATTGACGACACTGCCGAAGATAGCTCCGGCCAGAACGGCCAGAATGTTTTTCAGAATTGGATTCATGGTGTTTATTTTAAGTTTGTGGTTAAAGGATGCGCCCCGTTAAGAGGATGTATTTATCGTTTTAATTTTAATTGTACCAGGTCCCTGCAAACCTGGGAAATAGTTTGGATGGAGTGTCCTCATGAAGTTATCAGAACACCCTGACCGGCTGTAATTACTTACGCTGAAATACCGAATCACTCATCATGCATTCATGGCTTATCGAGGGCAGTCATCCGGTTTTTTTACCTGTCCCTGAACTCCCGGTACCCTTAAACCGTCTTGTACCTGTTCTTTGTTCGCTCCACCGACTGGGCGATCATTTTCCTTAATATGGGAATACGGATGTCGGCAAGCCGTTTGAAATAGATGCAGAATCTGGCTGATTTATGTTTTCCGAATTCACTCAGCCATTTCTTCCGGTCTTCGGGGTCCAGGGAAACGTAAAGCGAAATGGCGTTTTTCCTGGGAGAAAAACTTACCAGTGGCGCATCTCCTTCACGACCGCTTTCATATTGATAATGGTAACTTCCGAAACCGATAATGGCCGGCCCCCACATTCTTGCAGGGAGTCCGGTTTGTTTGGTGATCAGGTCGGATAAGGCTGAACTGTCCGCTCGCATTTGATCGTCCTGAACGGTTTTTAAAAAACCGGCAACGCTGTTTTTTGTTTCTACGGTTTGATTTGGTTTAGTCATTTGTTATTGAAGAGCTGTTTTCCTGAACCAGGAAGAGAAGCACCATGGTTTTTGGATCTGTGATGTTTCTTTCCGGAAGCCGGTGAGTAGTGGTTTGAACGGTCACTACAAATATAAAGAAATAACATATGGATAAAACAATCCATCATGCATTCCTGGACCCATTTTGTGTGACAGTCCTCCCGGTTGCTTCTGATATTAATGCTTATGCCTTATTCCCCTTTTGATAAAAATATAATTGACCGGGAAGGCCGCCGTGAAACCTGCTGCAAGTGCGGCGATCATCCCGACCCAGAAAATGGCATCGGTTAAATGGGCCGTCATAACCCCTGGGATGGCCAGTTCGGTGAGCACCTCAGATGTCTCCATGACGGCAATGCTCAGTCCTTCTCCCAACAGCACGGTATTCAATGCCTGCCGCATACTGAAACCGAATTTCTTCAGTGGGAGGATACCCAGCGCCAGGCCGGCCATGAACCCTAAAATGACGGAAAGTAAAATGGAATGAATATTATTAAGTCCGAGTGCTGTTGATATAATCATACCGGTTACCTCTCCGATTCCGCAACCGAGCAGACAATGGAAGGTGGCGCTTAAAGACAGTCTGAATAATTCTTTCCGGGCTGGCACCGTTAAATTTGTATTCCGGAGGCCTCCGCTTATCTTTCCAACAGGAATGCTGTGATGCAGCTGATGATTCATGACTGTTATTTTTAATGGTGATGAAAATGTTGGCTATTTGACTTTTCTGATCCGGGGGATGGAGCTGTATTTTCAGGATGTGAAAGGTTTCCGTCAAGGACTTCAAAGTTGGCCATCATGCCGGCTTCGTGGTGTTCCAAAATATGGCAATGATACATCCGCATACCGGGACGGTTTTGAGGCATCCAGGCGATTTTTATTTTACTGCGCGGTGTTATATTATAAGTATCCTTCCATGCCCTGAAATCTGGAGACTTTCCGTTATCTTCCAGTACCTGGAAAAAATCACCGTGCAAATGAAAGGGATGATCCATTAAACTGCTGTTGCTGACTTCCCAGATTTGCAAATCTCCCGTCATGACGGGTTTGTCATCCACATGTCTATTGCCATTGACCAGGAAGTTCATGCCGTTTTTCAGACTGGGACCCACGGAGAACTTTATCTTCCTGTTGACCACAGCATCCGGTCCTGCAAGCGGTTCAATCGTTCTTAGTCGATCCGGAACATGAGCAACCGAGGGTTTGCTTACACCCACCTCGACAGTGGCAAAAACCTCCCGTTTGGCTTTCAGAAAGGTTACCCGGTTGTAAGCCAGTGATTCTACCGGTATATATTCACCTTCCCGGAACGGTCCTGCAGCGATATCGATCCGCTCACCGGGAGTGAGCAATACATTTGTGACCATGCGGGGGTATTCCAGCAGTCCACCATCGGTTCCGATGATCCGGAAGGGCAAGCCGCCGAGGTGTAGATGAAAGTACCGCGCACTTGAGGCATTGATAAACCTCCATCGTTCCATCTGCCCGGCATGGATTTTTATAACAGGATTCTCTTTCCCGTTTACCAGCAAGGCATCCCCTTGTCGGCCGTCATGTCTTTCCATGATGCGGGGTAAAAACCAGGAAGGCCTGGTAAAACTGTTCCGGGCTGTCAGTTTCATGTCATCAATTAAAAATATTTTTTCCCCGTCGGTTACCGGGTCTGTTTCATCCTTCACGATGAGAGCTCCATAAAGGCCCCTTTCCATTTGCAGGGTTTCGTTGACATGAGAATGATACCAGAATGTTCCGGCATCCGGCAGCTCAAACCGGTATTCAAAAATTTCTCCCGGTTCAATGGGCTTCTGAACGACGTCTGTTCCATCCATGGTGGAGGGAACTCTTAGTCCATGCCAGTGTATACTGGTGGATTCTTCCAGGTCATTTTTAACGCGCACCACCAGGGTGTCTCCGACATTTGCTTCCAGTACGGGGCCGGGAAGCTGTTCATTAAAACCCCAGGCCGGGATGATCTTACCCGGGGCGATGGCCCACAGGAATGCGCTAGCGGTGAGGCTGTACTCCACTGTTTTACTTTGATGTTTCATATTTGTTTTTTGCTTTTGATTTGATTGGTAAAAAAGCCGTCCGCCGGAGGCAGACGGCTTTTGGTTTAGCAACTGCAGGTGCTGCCGCAGTTACACGAACTGCATTTGCAGGATATGCCGCAGGTACAGGTTTCGCACATGCAAACACCGCAGTTGCATGACGGGTTTTTGCCGTTTTGAGCGCTCAGGCTCTTTCTTGTTTTTTTCATCATTTATTTTGTTTAAAATTTATAATGCAAAATTACACCGGCACGGCAGTGTCCGCGTTACATAACTTTGGAAAGGATTTACAGAATTTTGGCTTTATGCAGGGCCGGTATTAAATAATAAAATCGCCTCCAAAGGCGATTCTATTACTGTGCAACAGGCAGGAGTTAATTTTAGCCGGAGGTGCGTATAATAAAATTCCGTGATGCGGAACCATATTCTTCTGCTATGACCCGCAGGCAAGCATCAATGATTTATGCTTCATTACCGGTGTTGCGGAAAACGACCCCGGGCATATAAAACCGGGTAGCTGAAACGGGAGAAGATGCATCAGGGCTTGTCCGGTGCAGTTCATCAGTTTCACCGGGAGAAATACTGGCGGTTGATAGCAGCGTCATTCCATATTTGGTTGTCATGGAATTTCCCTGAGTCATTACCCCCTGGATGGATGCGGGCAGCGTACGGGCATCAATATCCACCAGGGCCGCTAACGCCGGTTCAGGGTCTCCGGTATCAGCACGCCGGTCTTTCTATTCAATTCGACTGAACTTTTACAAGGACAAAGCCCGAAGTGAAAGTCATAGTCGAATGAATCCCGATCGCGAATGGGGGAGGATACTCGTGTACAGGCTGCAGTTTCAGGTGCAGCCATAGCCAAATGACCAGGATTGCTATAGCCAGCAGGATTGTTGCGGTAAGGGATTTCATCATTTTGTTTTGCTTTAAATGGAGCGGGCAAAACTATTCCAGCCCCGGAAAGAAGCTTGACATGAATTTGGGAAGGGGTTACGGAATTTGGGGATCAGATTTGATCCAGCGTCTTTCGTTTGGCCAGGCCGATCTCCTTAAAATGTGAAGGAGTCAGTCCTGTGGTTTTTTTGAACTGGCTTGAAAGATGAGCCACACTGCTGTAATCAAGCTCGAAAGCAATCTCGGATAAATTCAGCTGCCCGTAAACAAGAAGCTCTTTTGCCTTTTCGATGCGCTGAAGGATAAAGAAATTTTCAATGGTTCTCCCTTCCACATCGGAAAAAAGCCCGCTCAGGTACGTGTATTCGTGGTGTAAACGGGAGGTAAGGTAGACAGACAGTTTTGTTTTTCTGTCTTTTTCATCCACTTCGTTACGTGCTTTTTGGATGACCAGTTGTTTTATTTTTTCAATCAGCCCCCCCATGCGGTTTTCAATCCATTCCAGCCCGATGCTTTCCAGCCTGACTTTTAACTGTTGTTGCTGCCGGGCGTCCAGTTTATGGAAAAGATGAATTTCCCCGACAAGTACCTGGCGGAACGGAATGGATAATTTTTTCAGAATTTCCTCCACCGACATGACGCAGCGACGGCATACCATGTTTTTTACCTGGAGTATGTTGGGTGTTATGGTCATGAAGGTTTCCTGCAGTGAAATAGATTTGAAAAAAACCCGCCCGGTCAAAAGATGCATCCGGCCTGAAGGGACGGTTTATGCTGAAGGATAAAGGTAAAACTTTTGCCTGGTATTATTTTTCCGTCTTTATCCATACTATAATTTAACCAGTTTAAAGCTGGTTGTTTGATGGCCATCCTGGTAGTGAAGCAGGTAAAATCCCGGCAATAATCGTTCTGTTTGTAACGTTGTTTCCGGACCCGTAACAGGCTCTTTCAGTAATTCTTTGCCGGTAAGGTCCAGCAGTCGTACCCACCCACTTGAAATTATTCCGCCGATGAAAATCCGGTTTGAAAATGGATTGGGACTAACGATGAGGCCCCGTTCAGCGTTTGCCACGCTGATTCCCACAGGGTCGGTCATGTAGCGAACGACTCCAAAATCCCGGTCGCCGTTATTCTGAATGAAGCCCGTCAACAGCATTTTGCCGTCACTTTGCAGGGCCATTGAAAGGCCGATGTCATTTCCGTTTCCGATGGTTGTCGTGGTTTTCCCCCCGGCGCCGAAGGTGCTGTCCAGGCTTCCGTTGCTGTTGTAGCGGGCGATGGCAAAATCATCATCGGTCCCATTGGAACTGGTTCCCGCCACCACGATCCGGCCGTCATTCAGGATAACGATATCACCGGCAAAATCATCATCGGTTCCGATGGCCGTGGTTACCTTTCCGGCCGAACCGAAGGTGCTGTCCAGACTGCCATCACTGTTGTAACGGGCCAGGGCGAATTGGTTGAAGGTATTGGCCATATCGAATCCCGCACCTACAATCCTGCCATCGCTTTGGATGGCGACTCCATAGATGACATCGTCACCGGTTCCCATAGCCGTTGTTACTTTTCCGCCTGTTCCAAATGTACTGTCTAAACTGCCATTGGTGTTATAGCGGGCCAAGGCAAAATCCCAGTCAGTGCCATTGTAACTCCACCCGCCTTCCACAATTTTACCGTCCCTCTGAAGAGCCACCGCCTGCCCCTGGTCATCTGAATTTCCGAATGGGGTGGTGACAATTCCTCCCGATCCAAAGGTGGTGTCCAGGCTGCCGTCGGAGTTATACCGGACCAGGGCGAAAAAATTGGATGATGCATCGTCACTGTATCCCGCCACGACAATTTTTCCGTCACTTTGTATAACCATGGCATAACCCACATCACCGTAATTGCCAAGTGCTGTAGTTACCTTTCCCCCGGTTCCGAAGGTGGTGTCCAGGCTGCCATCCCCGGCATACCGGATCACGGCAAAATCATTGTTGACACCATTGAAACTATATCCCGCCACCACAATATTCCCGTTATTCTGCATGGCGACTGCAAGCCCGTAATCATTAGTGCTTCCAACCGGAGTCGTTACCTTGCCTCCTGTGCCAAAAGAACTATCCGGGCTGCCATCGCTGAGGTAACGGACAACGGCAACGTCATAGTCACTCCCATTGTAACTATACCCGGCCACCACAATCTTACTGTCATTCTGAACAGCGACTGAAATCCCAAAATCATCAGCGACTCCAATGGAAGTCGAAACTTTTCCGCCATTGCCAAAAGTTGGATCCAGGGAGCCTGATTGGGCGAGGGTTATTTCTGGTGCTGTCGTCAACAGGCAACAGGAAATCACAAGATGGTAAAATGGTTTTTTCATGTGATGGGTTTTTCAGTGAAAGATAAGAAACGAATAAAGGTAAGAAATCCTGCAAATGGCAATCAACAGGTCAGGCATCCGCCATGCTGCGGGTTAAAATATTTAGCCGTGAAGCCAGGCCGGATGATTTTGTTTAACCAGCCGGCAAGGCTTCATGGATAACCGAACCATGCAGATGGCAGGACAGGATGAATTTTTTAGTGTGCGGCTAAAAGTGGTGGTTGAAACTGCGGAACTAAATTCTGAACAGGTTTCGTTGATTTCAAAAAGGCAAAAACAGCCTTGAGTTCATCGTCTGTCATATTCCGGTACATCTGCCAGGGCATGGGCGGCAATAAGGGCCGTCCGGATTCAATTCCTTTAAATTTGCCCTCCCTGATGGCACGGATGAAAGCACTTTCTTCCCAGTTGCCGATACCTGTCATATCGGAGGTGATGTTGGCGGCATACGAAACGCCCCAGGGACCCGTCCATGACGTTAAGTCATTGGTGACGGCAAGGCCTTTCTTTTCTATTTCCTTGCGGTCCACATCAGGGGGCGGCATCTGCGCCGGGTGGCCTGACAGCAATAAGGAACTATCCAGTTCAGGACCCATGGCCGTCATCTTTTTTGGCGTATGGCAGTCGTTGCAGCCGGCAATGGTCACCAGGTGTTCGCCCCATTTTTCCTGGCTTTCATATCCGTGGTAGTCCGGTTTTGCAGGCACATTCTGCGCTTCAGTTTGTTCTGCCGGTTTTGGTTGCTGACATGCCGAAAAAATGAATATCAATACTGTCAGGCTTGCAGGTAAAATTTTCATTTTTAGTTGTCGGTGATTATCGTGCTGACCCCGCACTTTTTGATGTTGCTTACTCTATCCGGTTTTCAGCTTACCCGTTTGATATGATTCAAAAATTATTATTCTCCAGGCGTTGCCCGGCCGCGTATTTCATCAGATATGTTTAACCCGTTCATGGGGACATAACCCCTGTGGTCCGCTTTCATTTCACGGGGTTCCCCGGAGGCCATTGTTGTTTTTTTGTCCGGTAAATCAAGGCAGACAGGAAACAGGGCAGGTGCCAATAGCAGCAAGATCCACGGACGGTTCATTGATTCAGGTTAATGGCCAGAAAAAAATTTTCAATTGTTCACTGCAACCCGGGTATGCCGGAGGGCCTGGATAAAAACAACAAAGCCGGGGCCTGATCCGGTAAGAGGGGCAATGTGATTACACTCCATGCAAATGTATATAAAAAATCATTATTGTCCGACAAAACTTTTTAATACATGGAAGGATCACATAAGTACCAAGGCAAAAGCAGATATTATGTTTGATTTAATTTTCAGGTAGCCCCATAATTAAAGAATGTATGGTGTGAAACAGTATTTTATAAACGAAAGACCGGCCTATTTAAAATTGCGCCGGTTTTCAAGAAGGGATTTCAAGCGCTGGGTCTGGCAAGCAACCCACGAGTAACGAGCAAAGCGAGTAACGGCGTGGGTTGCGTGGAGAAATCCATTCGTAGAAAACAAGCAATTTTAAAACAGCCTTGTCTTTTTTGGTTACTTTTTCGGCAAGGAAAAAGTGACAAAATAAATCGGAAGTTAAAAGCACCAAATTTACCGGAATTTTGCCCGGACAACAATGAAAAAAAATAATAAAACTCAACTATTCAGAACTGTGCTATGAATAAAAAGTTGTTGCCCGTTCCCTGCCATTCAATTTATAGAGGCAGGTCAAATTCAAGCCGGGTGATAAGAGGACAGGTTAATCCGCGAAAAAGATCATGCATCGTTCCATCATGCATCTCATGCAAAAAAAGCAGGCATTGAAACGGACGTTGATCGTAAAGGATGTTGTCCCGGATAAGCTAATAATCCGGCCACGTCACCATTGGCATTATTTAATCTGCCACCCGCATACTCCGATAGCAAACTGGAATGTGGAAAATTTTCGGCGGCTAAAATAAGAACCGTTATCGGAATAAGAATAGGCATAATTCAGCAGTTGCATGCCCAGGCTGCTATAAAGCGCTTTGTAATGGAAGGCCACACCGACAGACTGGGAAAACCGGGTATGAGGATCGGCCGGATCAACATAGCGGGCGTATATGTATTCATCCTGGTTTGGAAAAAACCGTACTCCCGTTCCCAGCATATAATAGAGGTCCACCTGCATGGCATCGGTGGGTTTTATGGAGGCTACCGGTCCGAGGTTTGCTGCTGCTGCAATACTGTAAGGAGGCTCATCATCGTCATCAAGTTTAAAATAAGGAATATTGGATTCCACGTTCAGCCATTGTACGTTCAGGCCAAAATTGACCAGCTTGTTGGCGATGCCCGGCTGGTAAAAAAAGAACTGGCTTCCAAACTTCAGACCTAAACCGGATGCGGGTACCAGGTAACGGAGACCGGCCACAGGCATGCTCCACAAGGCTCCGAAATACATGGAGTGAATGCGGAAGCCATTGCGGGAACCGGATGAACCGGATTGATCCTGTGCAGGGCTTGCAGTGGTGGTCCCCAGGATGGCTAGGGTAATCAAGGCAATCAGTTTTTTTTTCATTGGGCTGTTTGAGGGGTTAAAATGGTTTATGATATCGGGACATGAGATGACTGTTGGAATAAACAGGAGGGGAATTTTAGGAGGTAAATATAAATAAAGAATTAAAACTTCAAATTTTTGAAATGAATGTTTACCTGCCTTTATGAATTCCATACGGTCGGATCCGGAGTATGGACATATGAATCACCATTACTCCCATGTGATTCATGCGTTTAATTTTTCAGCTTGAATTCCCGGCAGCTTGCAGTGAATGAAAATAAAATAAATCGATGTCCTGCAGATTAAAGCAGGGTAGTATACTCACTCCGGGTGAATTCACCTTGATGCCAAAGGTATAGTTCAGTCCCGCCATTCATCACCCGGAACCTGCAGGTTACTCATTTTACTTTTTACTTTTTTATGAGTTGAAGTTATTTCGTCCATTATAACCATCTAAAATCAAAATAAAAAAATGAAATCATTCAAAAAAATTCGGTTGCTGCTGGCTGCCATGACCATTACCGTATGGATATCCTCCTGCCAAAAGGAGTTTTCTGAACCTGTAAGTCCCGTCAATCCCTCACAGGATAATACGCAAGAAAGCCAGCTTCCCCAGGTTGACGTTATGGAACAACAGGCCCGTGAAACCGGAGTCGTCCTGTTATCCCCGGTGGAGTATAACAAGTTGCCGAAAGCGGAAGAGGCCCTGTTGCCCGAATCTCTGCCGGCTTCTTATTTACTGTCCTGCCCGGCAATTGCCAACCAGGGATCAGAGGGTTCCTGCGTGGCCTTCGGAACGGCTTATGCGGCCCGGAGCATCATGGAACGAAACCAGAACGGGGGCGGTTTTGCCAATAATGTAAATGTTTACAGCCCTGAATTTGTATACAACCAGATAAAGATTGGAACCTGCTCCCAGGGTTCCTACGTGAGCAGTGCCTTCAACCTGATGAAGAACAGCGGAGTGCCCACCTGGGCCCAGATGCCTTACAGCAGCACCAATGGCTGCAGCCTGCTGCCTACCACCAAGCAAAGCAATGCCGCATTGCTGAATAAAATCACCGGTTACTCCACCGTTTCCAGGACCGTCACCGCCATCAAGAACCAGCTCCTGGCCAATAAACCTGTCATCGTAGCCGGACCAGTGGATTCCCCCTTTCAGCAACTCGGCTATAATGTGGTGTACAGCTCCTACAACAGCAACCTGTTTGTAGGCAACCATTGCTACTGCGTGGTGGGTTATGATGATTCCAGGAATGCCTTCAAGGTTATGAATTCCTGGGGCACCACCTGGGGTACGGCAGGGTTTTCATGGATTCATTACAACATCGTTTACACCATGTTCCAGGAAGCGTATGTGATCAACGGAATATTATAAACGATTAAGCAATCGCTGCAAAACAAAAAAATTCCCGGAACCTGGTTTCCGGGAATTTTACTTTTTTTAAAAAATTCAACGGTTTGTTTTAAGTTTAAATTTTTCCGGGAGTATGGTGCAGACAGGCAGTTCTGTCATACTCTTGATGTTCCTGATCATTATAATGACGTAAGCTGTTATATTTGCGAAATGCAAATCACCATCGCAGGCTGCGGCAATATGGGCATGATTTACGCCCGTGCCTTCCTGAAATATAACATCCTTACCCCTGCCGGCCTGCTGCTGGTGGAGAAAAACGAACAACGCAGGGATTCGCTTCGGGCACTGCAGGCAGGCATGGTCACCCTGCCCTCCGATCCACGTATCGGGCAAAGCGATATCCTCATCCTGTCGGTCAAGCCCCAGGATTTCGATGAACTCGCCACCAGCCTGCGTATTGTTTTGAATCCGGAAACCATTATCATCAGCATTATGGCCGGTATACCGATGGCCTATATCACGGCACAAACGGGGCACCGGAAAATCATCAGAGCCATGCCCAACGCCCCGGCTGAATTCGGCATGGGACTGACGGGCTATACCTGCTCGTCCAACCTGAGCATGACGGAAATTCACCAGGCTGAAAACCTGCTGGCCGCCACGGGACGAATTCTTTTTTTTGAAGAAGAAGATATGCTGAATGCGGTTACCGCATTGAGCGGAAGCGGTCCGGCTTATTTCTATTATTTTGTGAAACACATGATTGCAGCGGGCATTCAAATGGGCATGAGCGAAAACGTGGCGTCCACCCTGGTGAAACAAACCATGCTGGGTTCCTTTCACCTGCTCAACAACAACGATAAAAGCGCTGATGAACTCATCCGGGCCGTGGCATCCAAAGGAGGCACCACGGAAGCCGCAGTGGAGGTATTCGAAAAAGGAAACGCAGGGAGCCTCATTGAAAAAGGCATCCTGCGGGCCATGCAGCGTGCTGCAGAACTGGCTAAACGATAAGGAACCGGAGGATCATGGTAACTCCGTCTTTCATGAAGTGCTGCCTGATCTGATTTTTCCTGAATGGCAAATAAAAATTATTTTTTTAAGGGGGCGCCGACAGGAATGTTGCAGTCATGTCCGGGCTGTCCGTGCGGTGGATTCATGCCTGCAGGTGTGGCCGCAGGTTGACCTGCCGGGGATACGGTCAGTGGCGTGGTTGAACCGGAAGCCGGTGTTACGCCTGCCGGTGTTGCACCGGCTGCGGGAGGTTTGGAATCCAACGGGGCACCGACCGGTATCTCACAGCGATGGCCCGGTTCTCCATGCGGCGGATTTAGTTTGGCGCCCGAAGGACTGGAGGTGGTCGCAGTAACCGGTGTGGCCGTTGCAGGAGCAGCCGTCAGGGTATCTGCCGCCTGCATGGCAGCAACGGGTGCGGGACTGATGGCCGTGGTATCCGCAACAGCATCAGGTGCCGAAACGGCGGCAGCGTCTGGGGAGTTGTTGTTACAGGCTAAACAGAGAGTTGCCCAGGCGGGAACAAGAAGTAGATTTTTAATTTTCATAGTCGGGGAATTTATGGGGATGAAGAACCCGCCTGAAACCGTTTTTGATAACGGGCCCCTGACACGAAACTTCAGCGCTTAAAGATAGGAAAAAAATTTCGAAACCGGCCGAAACCTGATAAAGGACACCGCCAGTGTTCATTCAAGGGGAAGGCCCGGCCGGCTTGATCAGCAACTGGTCAGCTTCAGCCAGGCAATGCCGTATTCTTTTTAAAGCGTATTCCTGTTGTTTTGTATCTTTATGCATACCATGCATCACCTGTCTCTGTCTTTGTTTCTGACCGTTTTCATGTTGCTCCTTCCCAGGCAGCTGCCTGCACAGGAGAGCAGCGCGACTGATTCTGCCGGACCCCGTTTTATCCGTTATGCCGGTATGGGTTTGCATGCGGGATTTATTTTTGCGCATAACAAGCTGGTGCAAAACACCAAAGGATCATTTCCACGGGGTGTGGAAGCGGATCTCAGCCGACAAATTCTGAAAAGCCCGGTATGGGATGAATGCCGCTGTTTTCCGCGCAGCGGGCTCATTCTTTCGTATTTTGATTTTGGCAACATCACCCTGGGCAGGAGTTTCAGCGCCGGCATCTATATCGAACCGTTTCTTTCCGTGCGCCACCGGGTTAACATTAGCCTGAAAGGAGTGGCAGGAGCTTCCTACCTCAGTCATCCATATCATGAAATACGCAACCCGGATAACAATTCTTACAGCACTTACCTGAGCGTTTACCTTGCTTTTGGCCTGGGCGCTTCGGTTCATGTAAGCGAACATACCAGCCTGAAACTATCGGTCTTTTACAACCACCACAGCAACGGTGCCGTCAGGGAACCCAATTCCGGAATCAACTGGCCGGCCGTGAACCTGCACCTGTATTATGCGCTGAACCCGGTGCCGTATCCTGAAAAAAAGAAAACCCCGGTACGCGAGTTTCTGAAAAAACCTTTGCGAAAGGAAATAGTTATCCTGGCTTCCCGGCGGTATACGGGAAAAGATAATAAGTCGTATTACCTGATTGCAGGAGCGGGATTGAACATGAGTAAACAGATCAGCGGGATGAATGCGCTGACGGCGGGAATCGAAGCGGTGGCCGATTACTCCCTGCGAAAACGGCTGGAGCAGGACGGGCGGCGGGGAAAAAGTTTTGTACAGGCCGGTATCCTGGCCGGGCATGAATTTTTAATGGGCCGTTTTACCTTCAGCCAACAGTTAGGTGTATATGTATTTAACGAGATGCCTTACTTTGACGCGGTGTACCAGCGTTACGGGCTTACCCTGGCCGTCAGCAGGCACGTGGCCCTGGGCCTGAACGCCAAGGTTCACCGCCATGTCGCCGCTTTCCTGGATGGCAGGGTGGTGTGGAGATGGTGAAACAAAGGATGGGTAGGAAGGGACAGTTCCTGGAAATGTGTTAAATACTCTAGGACCAGGCAGGCATTCATTCCCGGGTTGAATACGGAAAGGGTATGCTTCCTGGTTGAATTCCCGTCTTCGGGAAGCGAATGAAGCATTATTAAAACGATTATCCGTTGCCGGCGGCTGCAGCATTTATGCCTGCCGGCCGGAAAAACCAATACCTGGAAAATGACCGGCCGTGCCCGGAAGCATGTCCTAATACACCACCAGTTTAAGCCGTTCCCTGATGGCTCCGTTCTTTTTCAGCAGGGCCAGGTATATCCCCGGTTTCATTCCTCCCTTTTCGATCGTATAGGGAAACTGTTCGATGGGAGAATAGTTGCTTACCGTTCTGCCGTTTATATCAGTGATCACCATGGTGCAGTTGGCAAGTCCGGAATAGACGGTACATTTTTCTTGAAAGGGATTGGGTAATGCAACAGGTCCGGCGGCTTGTGCAGTATTTGGCTGAATGCCCGTCACCGGGTTGCAAACGCCTATCTGGAAAGGATTTTGATTGACGGAAGTATCCTTCAGGGAGGTTATACTGTCGGTTACGATGATCCGGAAAAAACAATCGGCCGAAACAACTGCGGCGGGCGCCTGCCACTGGTATTTTCCATTGTTCGGGGCCGCTGCCTCCACTGTAGTCCAGGGACCGGAGGGCCCGGTGGTGGAAAGTTCGATACCGACGGAAGATGGGTTGTTGCCGGGGACCGCACATGCCCAGCGGATGAAACGTGCTGCCAGGTTCGGAAAGCATTCATAGCCTTTCGGGTACGTCAGGGTCAGGTCCAGTGATCCGGCAATTGTATTTTCACGAAAAAGTTTCAGCTTATTGATGCTGGAAAACCAGCTCACATAATAATCGGCCCATGTCAAAACATCCGGATAACCGTTATGATCGATATCGCCGACAGTCACATCCTGGCAGGTGCTGATATCCGGCAATGGATAGGAAAGGGAATTACTCCAGGAAAGTCCTCCGTTGCCGGTCCATACCTTAAGTCCTGCCGCTTCCACCGTAACCATATCCATGAATCCGTCCATATTCAGATCGGCAAGCCGGGCACAATAGGTATCCATACCGCTCAGGCCGGATGAACAATTGGTCCACTGCTGCAGGGAATCGTTCCATTTGTATACCATGGGCGTTCCGTTCGATACAAAAGCAAAATCATCATCACCGTCATTATCAATATCGCCAAGCGAAACATCCCAATAGCCAAGGTTGCCCTGGGCGGGAAGGCCTGCTTGTTTGGGAATAAACTGTCCGGTACCGTCACCCATATAAGCCGTTCCGTACTGGTTGGAAACGACCAGATCGAGGTTGCCATCGTGATTCAGGTCCCCAAACTTCAGATAACGCATCGTATTACCGTTAACAAATCCAAAGGTCTGGTTCCATACTCCGGTGCCCTGGTTCCTGTAAACGTGAGTGCCGGCACAACAGCCAAATGAATTGGAGGCGATGTCAAGAAAGCCGTCGTTGTCCATATCACCGAGGTCAGTACCCATCATTCCGTAGCTTTCCCCGTTGGTGGCCAGGGAATCATCCCAGGGTGTCCAGCTCATACCTGTTCCGTCACCGAGTGCCGCTTCGATGAACTGGTCCCCAAAATCGGTGGAGGAGTAATTGTGGTGCATTCCATAGGCCGCGTCTTCGTACCGGTCGTTGTTCAGATCACCAACGGCAATGCCTCCGTAGCCGAAGTCACCGTTCTGGAACAGGGTCCAGTTGCCGCCGCTGCCGTTTCCGAAAAAAACGGTGATGCCGTGCTGGTTGGTGTTGATGTTGGGACTGCCATGATCGCCAATGGTGATGATGTCCAGGCTTCCATCCTGGTTGATATCGGCAAATTCAACTTCCACATCACCACCGTCCAGGTCAAGTGCGCCGAATGAAACGGAGTCAATGGTGTAGGAAATCAGCTGGGCATGTGAGAAGTTTTGAAAGATTAGCAGGCCAAACAGGAGAACGGTTTTTTTCATGGCTGTCAGGTATTGGTCAAACAAAACTATAAAAAATTCCAAAATACAGGAATGGACGGCAAGGTGAAATGGTTTCACACACCTTTCAGGTAAACATCACCGATCAGCGTTTTTAAAAAAGAATCCGTTTGAAGCACTTTCAGAAATTCAGAAACGTGCAGCCATTGCGGAAGTTCCAGTTTCATGTTTTCGCCAATGGAATAATTGCAAACAACGGCCGGGTTATTTTGCTCCACTGTCCGGATGCAATCAATGACTCTGTCAGTACGTTCAGGAACCGTATACTCAAATGAAATCAGCCGGACGGGTTTGGAAAGTCCTTTTAATACTTCCAGTTCATAGCCTTCGACATCGATTTTGATAAAGACCGGTTTGCCGTAAGTTTCAATCAATTTATCCAGGGTGGTCATTTCCACTTCCACGGTTTTATCCCAGTTAAATCCTTTAAAACGCGTATTTTTAACCGAGGAGATCCATTCATCGGAAAAGGAAGAAATGGTACTGGCATTGGAGAGGTGAAAGGTGCGGATGCATTCTTTTTCACAAAGACCTTTTGTCACCAGCGCGATGCGGTTTCCGAATTTATATTTTAAAAACCGGTAGCAGTTTTTCTGCGGTTCCACCGCGACCACCTTGGCCCCCAGTTGAAGCAACGGGTCGATACGGTTCCCGGTGTTAGCTCCGACATCAAAACACAAGTCCCCGGGATGGATATATTCCCGGTAAAAATGAAGCTGTTTTTCAATTTCCTGTTTTTGTACCGGTCCGGATCGTTCATAGAAATCCCTGATGATAAAAAAATTCCTTTCCCCGAAAATATGTGTGATGGCTTTTTCAAATTTCATTTTACTTCCTTTTCATTCCAGGGAATTTGATCTTAGGGGGTGAATTCCCCGCTGCCTGCAGCGAGTGAAAAATAATCGGAACGATGCTCTGTTGCTTGCAGCGTTGTAATTCACTCAGCGTTGTTTTTCCCCGGACCCGGATTCCAAAAGTAAATAAAAAACATGTTCCCAGTCCTGATACCTGTATTTTAGCATGATTCCATGTAAACCGAATCAACAGGATCAGCCGGAATGAATACAAAAGCGTGAACGCCCGCTCAGCCAAATCCGGGATTTCCGGAAAGCGGGTTATTCCTGCTCCTTGCTAAGGATGTGTTTATCCAGGATAAAAGGACCAAACGGTATGAGTGAAGCAACCACCGCCTGGGTTGTTTTTTTCAAATTCCACTGATGGGTGGTCATGACATCCATTCCGGCTATCAGGTAAAGGATAAAGAGCAGGCCATGCACCCATCCTGTCATCATCACAGCCTCTGGCAATCCGGCCAGGTATTTCAGGGGCATGGCAAGAAATAACAACAGCAGGTAAGAAACCCCTTCCGAATAGGCGATTAAACGGAAACGACCAAGGGCACTTTTATACCAGGAGGGTTGCATGTAACAGATTTTAGCCCGCAAAGATATTCAAAACGGCTGATTATCGGGCAAAAAAATCAGGGATGAAGACCCTGTCGTCTGCCTGTCGTTAATTCAATTCGACTTGACTTTTACAAGGACAAAGTCCGAAGTGAAAGTCTTAG
>CAYWHE010000073.1:0-17754 GCA_964458125.1 uncultured Flavobacteriaceae bacterium
GAAGGGTTAAGGGTATGAGAGACTCTGAAACTACATTTCGTTGGGACTCTGAAATTAAATTTCATAGCCCGTTTCAGAGTCCTCATGGTCAATGAAGGGTTAAGCGTATGAGAGACTCTGAAACTGCATGCCGGTGGGACTCTGAAATTAAATTCCAATCTCTTTATAATGCGTTAGTTCAATATTGGTGTTCACTATACCGTATTCATAAAATCCGGCGCTTGAATGCAGGTAATCTTTCCAGTCTTCAGCAAGGCTCCATTTTTTTGAAACCGGATTCCGGTGAATGTACCCAAGTTTTTGCTCAAGAAAAGGAATGGTGTAGCAGGCTTTATGATCGAATGAAGGTTCAAAAACCTGGTGTATTTTACCGTTTTTCTTTTCGGTCAAAGAAACTGCATTTTTCATTTTTTCAAGCAGGTTGAATTCCTTTTGATCATAAAGCCTTTTCACTATTTCATAAGCGAGGAATCTTTTTCCGGAACCAACAACCTGGTTTAATGTGTTCCTGTTCTCAGAAAAATAAAGAAGGAAGTGGAGGTGGTTAGGCATGATCACATATCCAAGTAGTTTATGATTCGATTTTAATAATAACTTGAACCATTTGTAAATTTCCTCATATAGGCCGGTTATATGAAATAACGGAATCCAATCAAAACACGTGAATGTGCAAAAGAAAACCGTATTAAATTCCTTGGTAGTTTTGTGATATGGCATAACACAAACGTTAAACGTAATATAACTTCAGGGTCTCCAACACCCGTAAAAATATAAATTCGTTGGGACTCTGAACGGACAGAATGCTTTTTCATCAGCACCGGAGGCCATGCCGATCCCGATCGCTGACCGGCCGGGCAGTGTCACTGCATCCTTGCGATCGCGCTCCGATTTCAATACAGCAGACCGGTTTCGTGTTTCCGGGGAATGCGGAATGCCAGGGGATGCCGATGGAGGAATTTTCTGTCCCCGGGTATCCTGATGGTTCTGCCTGGGGAAATTGGCATTCCATTAAATTGTTTATTTTTGTCCTGCAGGTATGATTTGTCCGGAAGCGAAATTTACGGTTGAAGGCTGATTTGCCGGCTGCCTTTAATTCCGGTTGGGCGGATAACGCTTATGGTTATTCAGTTCCGGGCAGGCAAATACGGTCAGCCATCCTTTCAAAGGTGATTGATGCTCGGGAAAGGGAGCATAAAAATGTTTTTACGTTACTCTTTAACCTATGAATCCATTTTGGAATCTGATAGCCACATCATTTATTTTCAGAAGTCGAAAGAAAGGCCGGTCAAAAGGCGCAACCGATTCAGCATACCAGTCTGCGAAAGGATTCAGGGAATTTAAAATCACATTCATCCGGAACGTTAAGGATTTCGTGTTAATCACCCTTGGCGTTTTTTCAGCTGCATTTGGTTTTAAGGGGTTTTTGCTTACCAACCATTTTATTGACGGGGGCGCAACAGGTATTTCCCTGTTGATTTCCGCCATCACGGATATCCCGCTTTACCAGCTTATTATTGGCGTAAACATTCCCTTTTTCATACTGGGTTATCATATTTTCGACCGGAAGTTCGCCATCAAAATGATCCTTTCTATTTCAGGACTGGCCATATGCCTGGCCCTGGTTGAATTTCCTGATGTGACCAACGATAACGTGCTGGTGGCGGTTTTTGGCGGTTTCTTTCTCGGGGCCGGAATCGGGCTTTCCATCCGGGGAGGGGCTGTGCTGGATGGAACGGAAGTATTGGCCATTTACCTGAGCCGGAAAATCGGAACAACCATTGGCGATATTATCATAGTAATCAATATCCTCATTTTTTGTGCTGCTGCGTATTTCCTTTCAGTACCCATTGCGCTCTATTCCATGATCACGTATTTGTCCGCTTCCAAAACGCTTGATTTCATCATTGAAGGTATCGAGGAATATACCGGGGTGACGATTGTATCCGCGCACAGCGACAGGATCAGGCAAATGATCATCAATACCATGGGCCGCGGCGTAACGGTATACAAGGGAAAGCGCGGATTCGGCAAACATGGCGAAACCGGCGACATCGACATCATCTACACCGTACTCACCCGCCTGGAACTGAACAAGCTGAATACAGAAATTGAAAAAATTGACCATGACGCCTTCGTGGTGATGAACAGCGTGAAGGACACCAAGGGTGGAATGATCAAGAAAAGACCGCTGAAGCATTAGCGGAATGTGGCAATTCCCTGCCAATGGGCGTGAGTTTGCCCGCCACTGCAGGACTACCTGGTTTTTGGAAGGAAGCACCGCGGTGAATTTCACCTGCATTTGCCTGCTTTCCTGATTATGGACGGCCCAATACGCCATGAGGCTGCTCCCGCCGGATAAGGCAAACCGCCAAATACTAAGCGGTTATTCCAAATTCTCATAATCCGGCCAAAACCGGTACAACCCAGGGTACTTTTGACCATTATAGACATGGTTATGAACTTTTGCATGCGGAGAACCCCTGTTAAACATCCCCAACGGAAAACCAGTTTCCGGATTGACCTGCGCTTGTACCAGGTCGTACTGCTGTTGCTTTCCTGCATCCTGATGATTTCCGTTCAGGTTCAGGCCCAGAATATCGGCGTCAACAACCCTTCCCCGGCTCCCAGCGCTCTGCTTGATCTGACTTCAAGCAGCAAGGGTTTGCTCATACCCCGGATGACTTCGGCGCAGCGTACCGGTATTGCCGCACCCGCCACCGGGTTGCTCGTATATGACTCTACGGGAAATGAATTCTGGTATTATGACGGAACATCCTGGCGAAAACTATTGGGGGACCTGAATGCCTGGAATACACTGGGCAATGGAGGCACAACGGATGGCACCCATTTTATCGGCACCACGGATAATGTCCCGTTGAGTTTCCGTATCAACAACCAGAAAGGCGGGAGAATAGACCACCTGACCAGCACCACGGCCATGGGTTACGGGTCAGGTAACAGCAACCAGGGATTCTTCAATACCTTTTTTGGTATGGAAGCGGGCTACCAGGTTGTCTTCGGCAACCGGAACACAGCTGTGGGTAACCTGGCTCTCCACAGCGCCACCAGCCAGCATAATAACGTGGCCGTTGGAGACTCGGCCTTATTCAATGCCCTCTCTGGCGGTTTAACAGCCATTGGATCCGGAGCGGGGGCCCAAAATACTACCGGGTTTTCAAATTTTTTCGGGGGATTTGCCGCCGGCAACCGGAATACCACCGGGAATAATAATGCATTTTGCGGTTTCAGCGCAGGGAAATTCAATACCACCGGTTCGGTGAACACCATGCTGGGCGCCAATGCAGGCATGAATAACAGCATCGGCGGAAACAATACCCTGGTCGGTGGAAATGCCGGTTACACCAACAGCACGGGCAGTTTCAACACCTTTGTAGGTTCAAATGCAGGTTTTTTAAATTCATCCGGTTCCTATAATTCCTTCCTCGGTGAAAGTGCCGGAAACAATACGACTACCGGCAACTCCAACGTCTTTGCCGGGCACTATTCCGGTTTTGGAAACACGGCCGGAAACGGCAATACCTGTCTGGGACGGAATGCCGGGCGAAGCGCGGTGACAGCCGGTGACAATACCATGGTCGGGTACCAGGCCGGATTTTCCAATACGGCTTCGGGCAATTCCTGTTTCGGCAGTAATGCCGGATACAGCAACACCAGCGGGGTCGACGGGGTGATGATCGGCCGCGATGCCGGGTATGGAAACACCGTGGGAAGTTACAACACCCTCATCGGAAAGGATGCCGGGAAATTCAACACCGGAGGCAATAACAATACCCTTATAGGTTGTTCTTCGGGATACATGAATGTTACCGCCCTTAACAATACCATTATCGGCAGCAATGCCGGCTATAACAACCAGTTCTCACACAACACGTTTGTCGGGGAATCGGCCGGGCATAACGGAGGCGGGGATAATAACGTCATGATCGGCCGCCAGGCCGGTTACGGGAATTCGTCCGGCAAACAGATATTTATCGGGAACGAAGCCGGGTACAGCAACACGGGGAATGAAAATATTTTTATCGGCTACCAGAGCGGAAATATGAATACGGGAGGGGACATCAACCTGTTCATTGGCGGAAATTCCGGTTTTGCCAATACTACGGGCGACAGCAACCTGTTTATCGGTTATAGGGCCGGTTACAACAATACCATCGCAGGGGGGAATTTCTTTACCGGGCAGCAGGCCGGTTATGCCAATAATACCGGGACGCAGAATTATTTTTCCGGGTTGAAAGCCGGGTATGCCAATACTTCGGGCAGCCAGAATTATTTCTCCGGTTACCTGGCCGGTTACAGCAACACCACGGCATCAGGAAACATGTTTACCGGCCATTTGTCGGGCTATTCGAATACGAGTGGTAACGCGAATTTCTTTTCCGGCAACCAGGCCGGGTACAGCAATACCAACGGAAATTTTAACCAGTTCACCGGATACCAGGCCGGGTATGCGAACGGTTCCGGATCCCAGAATTGTTTCGCCGGTTACCAGTCTGGTTATAACAACCAGAATGGCGGCAATAATTCCTTTGTCGGGTACAGGTCCGGAAGTGCCAATACCACTGGCATGCAGAATTCGTTTTTCGGTGCGGAATCCGGCGTCAGCAACACCGGCGGAAACTACAACAGTTTTTTCGGATATCGCTCAGGGTATACGAACACCGGCGGATCGGGAAATTCTTATTTCGGCTATGGAACCGGCTATAATGCCTCGGGTGGTGAAAATTCATTTTTCGGAACCTCCTGCGGATACAATGCGACTGGAAATCAAAACTGTTTTTACGGATCAAGCGCCGGACAGGGCAACACTTCAGGGTTTGAAAATGTTTACATGGGACGCTATGCCGGTGTAAACGGAACCACAGGGAACCAGAACACGGTTATCGGATCAAATGCCGGAAGCGCCATTACATCAGAAAACCGGATCAGTTTGTTCGGGAACTGGTCCAATGCAGCGGCCGGCATCACCAATGCCACCGCCATCGGTGCCGGCGCAACGGTAACGGCAAGCAACTCCCTGGTTCTGGGAGGAACTGGCATCAATGCCGTTAAAGTGGGAATCGGGGTAACGGCTCCGGCGGCGGAGCTGGAAGTAAACGGGTATACCAAACTGGGCGGCAATGCACCGGCGGTGAAAATGCTGAAGCTCACCGGTACAACGGCTTCACTGCAGGGCTCTGGCGCCAGCATACTTCACGGATTAACGATTTCGAAAATCCTGTCCGTTTCCGTTTTCGTGGAAAAGTCGGCGGGCAGCCTGATCCCTCCGGGGAATACCCTCATTGCGGGCGATGAATTTCAGTTTCAGGTAACCGCAACAGCCGTGACCGTGACCAATAAACCGGGAAACTCAGCCAATATCCTTTCCAAACCCGTGCGGGTGCTGATTACCTATGAGCAATGAGCAACCCGAACACATCCAATAAGACGGCCGGCTTTCACCTGCAAAGATTTGAAAATCCTGCCGTCACACCTGTCAGATTCATGCGTTTCGTCCGTTCGGGAATTTTTATTTTACTTTTCTGCCTGCTTGATTTCCCCTCTCATGGACAACTGCTCACTAATTATAATATCGCTGTCACTATCAGCGGCGGGGCACAGCTGACGGTGAAAGGAGATGTACAGAACAATCCCGGAACCACCATCGGTAACAGCGGAATTCTGGATTTGACAGGAAACTGGATTAACCTTTCAGGCGGCAATGTATTCGGGGCCTCCGCCGGCACGGTCATCCTGAATGGCGCGAACCAGCAAATCGGGGGAACTTCGGTGACCCTGTTTCATCATCTCCTCCTGCAGGGCAGCGGGGTCAAGGTGCTGATGAATCATGCATCGGTTGGCGGGCTATCGGGCAACGGCATACTGAATATTGGAAACAGGAGCCTGGATCTGAATTCCAAAATTCTGACCATCACCAATCCTGCTCCTGCCGGAATTTCATATACGACCGGGATGATCATCAGTGAAAAAACGGATCATTCCTCCGTCCTGCAGTGGAACATGGGTTCAGCAACAGGCAACCACGTGATACCCTTCGGAACCTATTCGGGTATTCAGGTGCCGCTCGGCATCAACCCGGCTTCGGGTACCATCGGAAATGTAACAGCCTCCACGTATCCCACTGCGGCAACCAATACGCCCCTGCCAACAGTACCTGTAACGGTCACCCATGTTCGAAATGTGGCCGGGATGGACAACAGCGGGAATACCGTGGACAGGTTCTGGCAAATTGATAAAACCGGCGTATCCGGAACGGCGGCATTGACATTCAGTTTTACACCGGCCGAGGCGCCTGCAAACGGCAGCGTCAACCTCCGGGCTCAACGGTGGAATCCGGTCAATGAAGGATGGGAGCAACCGCTTCCCGGGCAATCCAACCCGGGGGTTATTTCGGTTCTTGTTCCGCTGGTCAGCAGCTTCGGCGCCTGGGCCATATCGCTGGAGAGCTCCCCGCTTCCCGTGGACCTGGTATCTTTTGACGCCACGGTGCTGGCCAATCAGCAGGTGCTGCTGAACTGGGTTTCGGAGTCGCAGATCAACAATGATTTTTTTACTGTTGAGCGTTCCCGTGACGGGATCACGTTTGAAGAACTGGTACGGGTAAAAGGACATGGCACTACGACCGAAAGACACCGCTATGCCGTAACCGATCGGATTCCCTGGCCGGGTGTTTCGTATTACCGCCTCAGGCAGACCGATTTTAACGGCCATTATACCCTCACCGGGCCGGAACAGGTTCAGCTGCTCCGGCCGGAACCGGGCGGGATGGCAGTTTACCCGAATCCGGTTCGTGATGTCGTCTACGTGGTGACCGCCGGGGAATCCAGTATAACACTAACCCTATATGATATGACCGGAAAGGAAGTTTTCCGTTCGGAAACTACCGGAGAGCTGAGGCAACTGGATCTTTCCCTGCTGCCGGCCGGCCCTTATTTCCTGATGGCCGGTGACCCGGAAACGAGCCAGGTATCCGCCTTCAAGGTGATGAAGGTGCGGTGAGTTCAAGGTGACGAACCTGTTTACAATACCGGAAGCCCGCATCGGCATTTTTCCCGCATGGCCATGCATTGTTCAGGAAAGGGATCAGGAGCAGGTGGAATAAGCTCATTAGCCTGTCTGGCGGCAGGTAAGCCGGACGGGTACATACCATACTGTCCTTTCCTTCCATTCAGGAAAAGCCTGAATCCTACCGTATCCTGCCAGACCCGGCAGGGTGCGGCTATTTTTTCACCAACAGCACCTGCCCGGCATCATGGCTGACGGGTTTCAGCGTGTGCAAATAGGCCCAGATGGCTTTCAGGTCGCTGTCGCTGAAATGCCGGAAAGGCCCCCAGGGCATGGGCGATTCCGGTATCAGTTTTCCCTGCCGGAAACGCTGCAGGAATTGTTCTTCGGTCCAGTTTACGATATGGCCGGTCTTCGGATCGGGGGTGAGGTTACGGGAAACACAAAAGGTACCCGGTTTTCCGGGCACTTCAATTTCAAAACCGCCGGCATAGTATTCACCGATGTATCCGCCCGTCATCAGGTCGCGGTTGGTATGACAACCTTTGCAATTGGCCACGCTGTTGGCGAGGTAATCACCATATTCAGCGGTTTCGGAGGGAGTAATCGTTTTTTTCACCTCGCCATCAGGTCCGACCGGTTTCAACACAAAGGCTTTGATCACCTTCCCCATGGTATTAAATTCGTTGGGTTGTATTTCTTTTTTAACCGGTGGAATGGTACGCAGGTAGGAAATAATAGCCTGCAGATCGGCATCGCAGGCGTTGTGAAACGGCATGAAGTTTAGCATGGCACGCCCCTCACGCCCCACGCCATAACGAAGCGAACGGGCTATGGTGGAATCGCCAAGATTTCCGATTCCCGTTTCCTTGTCGGAGGTAATGTTCGGGGTACGGGCGATACCGATGGGCAGCACAAATTCAAAACCGCCGGAGGGAGGCAGGCGGCCGCCGCTGACTACCTGCGGGTACCCGGCCAGATCGGTATGGCATTCCAGGCAATGCCCGGGTCCATAAAATAAATATTCGCCGTGGGCCAATACTGCGCTGTCCGAAACAGCCCTGATGTCGGGGTAAGGCGCTTTCCAGGCTTTGTTTTGCTTGGAAGCCACCAGGGCGACAAAAACAATTAAAACAGTTAACAGGAGCATGCCTGTCCATTTTAGAATTTTAAGAAGTGTTTTCATATTACAAAGAAGGGTTTGGTTGAATGCGCAAGGTAATTTTTTTTATCAACACTCAAATCCCTGAAACATATAAACCTCAACTTCAGGGTTCCGTATCAGCTGGCAGGGAAAACATCCGGATCTAAATTCCATACGGGTTTGAACCCGTCAAATCCTTTGGCATGGAAAACACGTCCGGGAATAATCCCGTTCCAGAAATTGAATTCAAAGGGATCTGTCAGCTCTTAACTGCACATAAAAAGAGGGGTACGCACTATACTTTCCATCAGCAACAGGTATGGAATACAAGGGCCTGGTCAGGCCATTCCCTGCTGAGCCACAAACTTGACCAGGGTTCTTTTGGCCATGGGCAGGAGGGTTTCTTCGAGGGGGAGTTGCATTTCCGCTTCGATCACATACGTAGCCGGATTCGGAAGTTTTTTGTGATAACGGATGATTTCACTTTTAATGCTTTCGAAGGTGTTACTCAGGGTTTTTTCATAAGAGCAGACATAGGAGGTATAAATACCCCGGTATTTTTCCGTGCTCTGTTCAAAAATGCTGATCTGGTACTCATACACCTGGGTTTCCCGGGTGCCGCCGTTTTTTAGCAGGATATAACCTTCAGTAGGGTTCAGGGGCATGATGCCAACCGGGGAGATGTGCAGGTTGCCTTCCACGATATCGTATATTTTTTTTCCATCGGCCAGGTAACGTTCAAACTGGGGAATGGAAAATTCCACGATGCTTTCAATTTCCTGCATGAGTTGGTCATCGGCCAGGATTTTTTCATAGATGATTTTAAAACTATTCAGATCCGCGCTGCTCATTCTTTCAGGAAAGCTGTCGTAAAGGCTTTTTTTATTTTCCCGCAGGCTGACTACGTTTTTATAGTGCTCGATCAGCTCGGAAAGGGAGGGATACAAACGGGTTTCATCAAACTGCCCGCTGACCTGCTGCAGGTAAGCCAGCAACAGGTATTTTTTATACTCAAAATCAATCAGTTTTTCGGTAATCCAGTTTTTGCTAAGAGTGGCCATAATTGTTTAAAACTTAGAGTTAAGCGAGTGAAAGGTACGGAATTTTATTAAAAAAAAACAGCAAATTTGCAGTTAATGTTACAGGATGCATCAATTATTATGCCGCCTGGAAGCGCACCTTCCCGGTGGTCACGAAACAACGCCATATTGCTGAAAATCATGAATACTACCTGCACCAAACGCCTGACAAACCTGTTTTATTTCACTTCATTTGGCGTCCTCCTCTGGCTGCCTTCCTGCATCCCGGCAAGGCAGTTTGACGATATGAAGGGCCAGTACAACAGGTGCCAGGAGGATGTCAATAAACTGAGGGCCGAAAACCTGTCGCTGACCACCCGCAACAGCGAACTGGGTACCGTCCAGGCCGATCAGAAGAAAAAAATCGAAAGACTTTCCGGTGATACCACGGAAATGGGGCTGAAATACCGGCGGACCACCGAACTTTATGCCCGCCTGGAGGATTCCTATGACAAACTGCTGAAAAACAATGACCGGTTGAATGCCGAATCCTCATCCGAAAATAAAAAGATTCTGGCCAAACTGGAAAATACCCAGACGGACCTGATTAAAAAGGAAGATGCCTTAAAAAGACTGGAAGTACAGCTAACCCAGAAGGAACAAAACCTGAATGAACTCAGCGGCAGGCTGAAGGACAGGGAATCCAGGATGGCCGAACTCGAAGGCATTCTGAATAAAAAGGATTCCACAGTGAAAGCCCTGAAAAATACGGTAAGCGCAGCCTTGCTGGGGTTTGAAAATAACGGGCTGACGGTTACCCAGAAGAACGGAAAGGTGTATGTGTCGCTAGAAGAACAGTTGCTTTTTGCTTCCGGGAGCACGGTGGTGGATAAAAAAGGAGAAACCGCTTTGCGCCAGCTGGCCGGTGTACTGGAAAAAAATACCGACATCAATGTGCTGATTGAAGGGCATACCGATAACGTACCTATAAAAGGTGGGGCCATTAAGGATAACTGGGACCTGAGCGTTCAGCGCGCAACGGCTGTGGTTCGGATACTGACTGCCGGAGAAAAGGTCTCGCCGGTCAGGCTGACAGCTGCCGGAAGAGGGGAATTTCTGCCTGTTGAAGCCGGCTCTTCGGCTGAGGCGAGAAAGAAAAACAGGAGAACGGAAATCATCCTGACTCCGAGACTGGATGAGCTTTTCCAGGTGCTGGAAAACAATTAGACCATTTCAAATGAACAGGTTTTGGATAAGCAGGCGGTGAATCGGGGATCATGCGGCTTGTATTACTATGGCATTGATAAGCATGCGGAATAACCGTATCCGGGGATTATTTTTGGGTGGTCTTCTTTTATTATCAGGACCGGCAAAAACCCAGTCCGGTTATGCGAGCATGAAGGAGGCTGAACGGATTAAAAACACGGAGTTAATCGTATTGCTGGATACCTTTCCTTCGCTTTACAATGATGCCATCAGATCGGCTATGAACAAACACTGGCACCTGGGCCGTTTCCGGTTTGTATCCAGGGCGGATGAGGATCTGTATAGCCATGATGATTATACGATCCTGACCTGTTACCGTAATCAAAATGCCCGGTCATTGCGGTACCTGGCTGTCGTTTTTCCGGGAAAAGGGAGAAGAAAACCGGAATCACTGGAAAAGAAGGCGTATGCTTATGTATCGTTTGATCCGGAAAAAATTAACGGTCAGACAATAAGGGCTTTACAGTTTATTCAGAATTTTATCCATGGAATGCTGGAGCCGGGCGCCTGGCAGGGTGGACTGAAAAGCACATGCGCCAGGTGTAATGAGGAGAAAAACCTGGTGCATGGAAAAACGTTGCTGATCAACGACAGCGATGTGGAGGACGGGTTTGATGATCCGAAAGCCATTGCCCGGGTTTACCCGTTTGCTTTCCGGCTGGCCGGGCGGGATGAAATCAGCAAAGCCATGGAAGAACAACAGGAAGATATCGCCTATCTCATGAATTTTACAGATGACAAAGGGTTGACATTCCGGCTGGCAGTTTTGGCCAAGGACAGTAAAATAATTTATTGTGAACATTCCCTGGAAAGCCAGAACCTGCTTTTTGGGAAGTCCAATTTTAAAGAGCTGGCTCGGTAAATGGAATATTTCAGACAACCCCTGATGTCATTTCAGTAACGCTCCGTCCCTTGCAAAACGACCTCAGATCAGCCGGCAGTACGCCCGGCATTGGGTTTATCCAGCTGCTGTATTTGCTGGCCGGCAGTTTGCTTTTTACGTATACGGCATTTTATACCGATTCTCCCGATACCGTTTTTTATCTGACCATCAGTCAGAAATATGCCACCGGGAACTGGTCCGGGGCCGTCAATAATTACTGGTCGCCCTTCATTTCCTGGCTGCTGGTACCCTTTCATTGGGCCGGTGCTGATCCGTTGCAGGCCTTTAAAATGCTTCAATTGTGCCTGGGCTTGTTCACCCTGGTGGCTGTCAACCGGCTGGCCCTCCTTTACCTGGCGGGAATACGCCTTCGACTGACTTTTATCCTCTCCCTCGTCCCGGCTTTGTTGTCTTATGCCTTGCTGTATCAGACCCCCGACCTGCTTTTTTTACTGCTGCTTCTCCTCTTGCTGCTTCAATTGAACAGGGTATACGCCGAACCCGTTCCTTCAGCGTATATGGGATTCGTTACCGGTTTGACGGGGGCCGGGCTGTACCTTGCCAAATCATATGGATTCCCCTTTTTCCTGGTTTCTTATTCCCTGGTGGCGTTTGCCGGGTACCGGAAACACCGGTCGGCAGGATTACGCCGGATAAAGCCGTTTGGTTACGGGCTGGGGGTCTTCCTGCTCATTTCCGGAGCCTGGATGGGATGTCTGTATAACAAGTATGGAACGATTTCAACGGGATATGCCCCGGTATATAATTTCAACCTGCTGGCTCCCGGTATATACGAACCTGGTCAATCCATGCTCATGCACCCGGTGCTGCAAAACGGCCTGATGGACGTGAACAGCTGCGAGGAAGCCAGCGCCTGGGAAACACCAGGAATTTCCAGGCAGCAGCGCTGGAGCCCGTTCAGCAGCCGGGAAAACCTGTTGCATTACCTGAAGGTGATCGGCTGCAACTGGGTCAGTTTTTATTATTTTATGATCAGACGGAACACCGGAATCCTGTTCTTTTTTTCCTGCCTTCTTTTTTTTATGCTGTTCGGTCGGCGAATGGAAGAAAATGCTTTTCGCGTAATGCTGGCCCTGGGTTTGTTATTCGTATATGCAGCCGGTTACTCACTGGTGTTTTTCATGCCGCGGTATCTCTGGTTTTGCAGTTTCCTTATGCTGCTGCTGTTGTTTTATTTCTCGGAGCGTGTATTCATTGCGTTCAGGTTCTGGAGGATTCCTGTTGTTGGAATCCTGGTACTGGCCTTGCTGCTCACCGTTAAAAAACCGGTGAAGGAGTTGATGTTTAAAGGAGATGTGGAGATGACGTCAACGCATTTGTTGCAGGGTATCATGCATCCGTTTCTGACCCTTGAACAGTCTTACCGGAACAGCAGGGCTTTGCCTGCGCTGATCAACAGGTTGAAGACCCTGGGTCCGCCGGGTGCCAGAATTGCAGGATGGCCTGATCAGGACCCCGCTCACCTGTCCTATACCAGGTCACTGGTATTATGCATGTATTTGAATCAGTCCTTCTACGGCGAACCGGAACCGGACCTGCCCGATGGCGCTATTGTAAAATCCTTGCAGGATAAGGGGATTTCATACATGTATGCATGGTACGAATTTCCTTCAAAGTCATTTCTGGAAAAAGTGTTTCATGACCCGGCGACTGGCTTTACCTTATACTTAGTGAAGCCATGAGAAAAATTCCTGCTTCCGTCCTGGTGTTGTTTTTCATGCTGACTGCAGAACTGTCGGCCCAAAAGATACTCACCCTCAACTTTACCGCTTCCTCGCGCAGAATACGTTACCTGGAAGGTCAGGAAATCAGTTTTAAGATGAATGGCCAAAGGATCGTGCATACGGGGAAAATCACCCAACTGGGCGACACTTCTTTCCTGCTCAATGAAATTATGCCTGTTCCCATTGGAGATATCCGGATGATCCTTAATTATAAAAGCCGGTACTGGGCGAAGTTCTTTCATAAACTGACCTTCAGCGCCGGAATCCTGTATACCGGCATCGGAATCATCAACCGGCTGATCATCAGCGATGCGCCACCCATCCTGGAGGAGCAGTTTATTTATACCGGAGCGGGTCTGACCGGGGGAAGTTTTTTATTCAGGCTCTTTTATCCGGCAAAATACAGGATTGGAAAAGCCAGGTATTTAAAAGTGCTGGATGTCGGGTTGAAGTAAGCCGGGAAGTTTGCGCCTTTTTTCTATTTTTGCAGACATACAGTTTTCACCCTATCCCTTCATCGTTGGAACCCAAACGAACACTCGTCACTGCTGCCCTTCCCTATGCCAATGGCCCGGTACACATCGGACACCTGGCCGGTTGTTACCTGCCGGCTGATATTTATGTACGTTACCTGCGCGCCACCGGTCACGATGTAAAATTTATTTGCGGATCGGATGAGCATGGGGTTCCCATTACCATTAAAGCCAGGCAGCTTCAAATAAGTCCGCAGGATGTGGTAGACAAATACCACCTGATGATGAAAAACTCGTTTGCGGCGTTCGGGATTTCATTTGATCATTATTCCCGTACATCGGCGCCTGTTCATCATCAGACGGCTCAGGATTTTTTCAGGGTGCTGCATGACCAACATGTTTTCACCGAGGAAACCACCGCCCAGTTTTATGATGAAGAAGCGAAACAGTTCCTCGCTGACCGTTATATAACCGGAACCTGCCCCCGTTGCGGCAATGAGAATGCCTATGGAGATCAGTGCGAAAACTGCGGATCTTCGCTTAATCCCACCGACCTGATCCATCCCAAATCAAAACTGAGCGGAGCCACACCTGTGCTGAAGCCAACCAAAAACTGGTTTCTGCCCCTGGACCGTTTCCAGGAAAAAATTTCGAACTGGATAGGATCCCACCAGGGCGACTGGAAGGCCAATGTTTACGGTCAATGCATGAGCTGGCTCCAGCAGGGCTTGCAACCCCGTGCCATGACCCGTGACCTGGACTGGGGCGTAAAGGTGCCTCTGCCGGGCACGGAAGGCAAGGTGTTGTATGTCTGGTTCGATGCGCCCATCGGATACATTTCAGCCACCCGTGAATATTTTGCCGGACAGGGAAAAGAGGATGAATGGAAAAAATACTGGCAGGATCAGGACAGCCGGCTTATTCATTTTATCGGCAAGGACAACATCGTTTTTCATTGCATCATTTTCCCGGCTATGCTCATGGCGCACGGTGATTATATCCTGCCCGAAAATGTACCGGCCAATGAATTCCTGAACCTGGAAGGAGATAAAATTTCCACCTCCCGGAATTGGGCGGTCTGGCTGCATGAATACCTCGGGGAACTGAAGGATAAGCAGGACGTGCTCCGCTATGTGTTGACGGCCACGGCGCCCGAGACCAAGGATAATGACTTTACCTGGAAGGATTTCCAGGCCAGAAATAACAATGAACTTGTGGCTATACTGGGAAATTTCATCAACAGGACCCTGGTGCTTACCCATAAATTTTTTGCAGGTAAAATTCCGGTTTCCGGCGAACTTGCTGAAGCCGACCGGGAATGCCTGTCATCCTTACCACAGTTTAAAGAAGCTATCAGCCAGAGCCTGGATAAGTTCCGTTTCCGGGAAGCCCTTGCCGAACTGATGAACCTGGCCCGTATGGGAAATAAATACCTGGCGGACCAGGAACCCTGGAAGTTGATCAAGACCGACGAAGGGCGCACGGCCACCATTCTTTTTGTCGCCAATGAAATTACCGCCTGGCTGGCGGTCTTGTCGGAGCCCTTCCTGCCCTTTACTGCCGGAAAAATTTGTTCCATGATAAACATGAAACAGAAAAAATGGAACAGCGATTTATCTGCCCCGTTGCTTCCTGCAGGTCATCTGTTGGGTGAAGCCAGTCTGCTCTTTGAAAAAATCGAGGATGAAGTAGTGGAAAAGCAGGTCCGGAAATTAACGGAGGCCCGGCAGCTGATTGATCAGCTGAAGGCTGGCGAGGCAGGAGAAAGGACTCCGCCTCCTTTTAAGCCGGAAACGACCTTTGATGAGTTCAGCAGGATGGACCTTCGCGTTGGAACCATCCTGCAGGCCGAACGGGTGCCGAAGACTGATAAACTTTTAAAACTGCTGCTGGATACAGGCCTCGATCAGCGCACGGTGGTTTCGGGCATTGCAGCCTGTTACGAACCTGAAAAAATCATCGGGCAACAGGTTGTCCTGCTGGCCAATCTGGCCCCGCGAAAAATAAAGGGCATTGAATCAAAAGGAATGATCCTGATGGCTGAAGAGGAGGACGGGAAGCTGGTGTTTGTAACCCCGTCAGAGGCCGTAAAGGCCGGACGCGGGATTTCCTGAATCCCTTATGCGGGATGTTTTCAAATGCATCCGTCTGTTGTATGATGACGCTGAAACGGGAAAGGCGTTGCCGGTAATGGAATTGGTATTGAAAATGCACCTTCAGCCGGCGTCGTTGCTATATTTCCGCCCTGGGGAACAGCCTGGCGGATGAATGAACGGAAGGAAGTCTAATAATTGCCCTGATGAACAGACGAAATAAGCCATTGGTATCTGCAGTGTTGACCGCCGTTACCATGGCATTTTTTATCGGGGGTACCCGTGCACAAAAAACGGGACAGGCCATCATTGATTCATTGCTGCAGGAACTGCCAAAGGCGAATGAGGACAGCATCAAAGTAAAAATTCTCAATTTAATTTCCTATAACTACCCGTATATTAACCCGGATGAAGGCTTGAAATACGGCAACCAGGCCTTGTTGCTGGCCAGGAAGCATGCCTGGCTCATGGGTGTTGCCGATGCCAATTCAGCCATCGGAGGCAACTATGCCAACAAGGCCGATTATGCCAACGCGCTGAAATTCGAATACCTGGCCCTGAAAATTTATGAAGCCCTGAAGAACAAGCCCAAACAGGCCATCATGCTGCGTAACCTCGGCATTGTATTTCGTACATCAAAAAACCAGGCCAAGGCGCTTGAATATGATATGCGTGCCCTGGCGCTTTACCGGGAGTTGAATGACATGAAGGGAGTGGCGGCTGTTTACAACAACATGGCCAATGTTTATTATTCCCTGAAAAACAAGGAAAAAGTGCTGGAATTAAATCTCCGGTCGCTGAGGCTTTACCAGGACATGAACGACCCTGCAGGTACGGCCCGCCTGCTGGGCAATATTGCCAACCTGTATGCCGAATACGGGGATTACAATAAAGCCATGCCATTTTATTTTGATGCCCTGCGCAGGGAAACAGACCTGGGAAATAAAAACGGTGTGATCCGGAACCTGGGGAACATCGGCGAAACGTACCTGGATATCGCTACCGATGAGGAGCGTGCGATTGTAGCGGACAGCCTGATACCGGCCTCCAGAACGGCGAACCTGAAGAAGGCACTGACCTTTTTAACCGATGCCATTGCCGGCACCCGGGAAATGAAGCAGGCCGAATATTTCCTGGCCTTCGGGGAGGTGCTTTCCGATGCCTACCGACTGTCGGGAAATGAAAAGCAGGCCTTTGCCGTTTTTAAAGAATACATCAGCATCCGGGACAGCATTTATAATATTGAAAAATTCAATGCCGCCACCCGCCGGGAGATGGATTTTGAATACGGAAAACGGCAGGATTCCATTGCCTATGAAAAGCGCCTGTCGGACCTGAAGTTTTCGGATGAACGGAAACTTCGAAACCGGGAAAAATTTTTTTATAGCGGGGGGCTGGTGCTGGTGCTGGTTTTTTCGGGGTTTATCTGGAACCGCTGGAGGCTGACCCGGCGTCAGAAAAAAATAATTGAACAGGAAAAGCAGCGCAGTGATGAATTACTCCTGAACATCCTCCCTGCTGAAACCGCCGAAGAATTAAAGGAAACCGGTACGGCAAAAGCGAAGGATTTCGAATCGGTGACAGTGCTCTTCACCGATTTTAAAAATTTCACTTCCATGAGTGAAAAACTCAGCGCCCAGGAACTGGTGAATGAAATCAATTACTGTTATTCGGCCTACGATAAAATCATCACCCGGTACGGCATTGAAAAAATCAAAACCATCGGTGACAGTTACATGTGTGCGGGAGGCTTGCCCGTACCGAACAGGACCAATGCCGAAGACACCGTAAGGGCAGCTTTGGAAATCCGTGATTTCATGCTGAAGGAAATGAACAAGCGGCAGGCTGCCGGGAAACCGTTTTTTGAAATCCGCATCGGCTGTCACACCGGTCCCGTTGTTGCCGGAATTGTTGGCATTAAAAAATTTGCCTACGACATCTGGGGCGATACCGTCAATATCGCCTCCCGAATGGAATCATCGGGCGAGCCCGGAAAGGTGAATATCAGCGGAAGCACCTATGCATTGGTGAAGAATCTGTTCAGATGTGAACACCGAGGAAAAATTGTGGCCAAAAACAAAGGGGAGATTGATATGTACTTTGTGGAG
>CAYWHE010000074.1:0-3046 GCA_964458125.1 uncultured Flavobacteriaceae bacterium
TTCCAGCAGGGATTTGGCTTTTTCCTCCACTTCCTTTTCAGCCATGGCCTTGATCATTTTCGTAGAACAGATGGCCGCAACAGTTTCCAATATACGAAGATGATAGGATGTAAAAAAGTTCCTGGAAGAGTGTTCCGAATCGATCAGGCCGATCACTGCGCCTTCGTGCAGGATGGGAACCGTGATTTCACTTCTTCGCTGCTGGTCATCCACAATGTAACGGGGATCCTTCCTGGTGTCCCGGATGATTTCAGGCCGTCCGCTGGCCGCTACGGCACCCACGATACCCTGCCCCACCGGAATTTCCAGGGGGTTTTGCACCACCTGTTCACTGAGGGACTTGGGACCGAAGGCGGCCGTCTGCACCAGGAGATGGCTGTCTTTTTTTAACTGGTAAATAATGCCCTCCTCAAACCCAAGCCTCGATAATACATTGCGGGCCAGGTCCCACAGTATTTCATGAACGTTACTGCCGTGGTCGGAGTCGGCAAAGTTATGAATGGCTTTTTCGGCTTCGGCCGTTTCCTTTTTTCGCTGCCGCCATAAAAAGTATTGCTGGAGAATAACAAATACGACAAACAGAACGAGAAACCGGAACCACGGAGTCTGGTAGTATACGCTTCGGATATACACCGGCAGTATGGTAGCGGACTCCTGCCAGTTGCCGTTCATTCCGGCCTTTACGCGGAACTCATAATGACCGCCGGGCAGGTTGGTATAGGATGCGAATTTCTGTCCTTTCACATATTGCCAGTCCTTATCCACCCCTTCCAGCATATAAGCATATTCGATGTTGTCGAGATAGGCTTCTTCGAGCACCGAATAACCGATGGAAAAAAAGTTCTCCGAATAAGACAGGTTGATTTCGCTTCCGGACAACGGCACCTGTTTATCAAATACCCGGAAAGAACTGATGAGCACCGGACTTACCGTAGCCGTTTTGCGGATGCGCACCGGATCCAGCACCATCAGGGAGGACACGTTGGAAACAAGCAGATGCCCGTCCCTCAGTAGCCGGATATCCGTATACTCCATGAGTTTCTGCCCGTAGTCGGTGGGAATTTTTTCAAAGGAATCGCTGCTTCTGTCCCAGCGCATGATGCCGTTGCTGGTGGCAAGCCACAGGTTGCTCAGCGAATCTTCGGCCATGGACTGAACGTAAGGCGATGACAAACCGTCCACGTCGGTGTAAACGGTTTTCTTCATCGTCTTTTTATCCAGGCGGGCAATACCGGCTGCATCGGTTAACATCCAGATGAAGTCTTTGCTGTCCTGAAACAGATTCAAAACCACGGGACTTTGCAGATCGGAAGTATCCTGCGTATTGATATCGTAATGTACAAAGGAAGAATCGGCAGGCACCAGTTTACTGATACCGTATGCCGAAGAAAACCAGCTTTCTCCGTCCCGGTCCTCCAGCCTGGAAGTGATGATGGATGGTTTTATGGAGGACGGTATGGAGTCTGCATGCCTGTAATGATGATATTGCCCGCTGACCGGGTTATAAGAATACACCCCTGTAACATAGTTGCAGAACCAGAAATTCTGATTCCTGTCCAGTTGCATCCAGTAAATGGTTTTAATGTTGAACAGACTGTCGCGGATCCCGTCAAACAAACGAAACTGTTTGGTGGCCGGATTGAATATTTTAATGCCCATTCGTGTTCCAAGCCAAAGTTCATGATGATAAGGGAGTATGCCGAAGATGCAGTTGTCCTTCACCTGATCAGATGCATACCGGAAATTTTCAAATGTATTCGCCGAACGGTCAAAACGGAACAGGCCGTCTCCGTCGGTTCCTGTCCAGATAATTCCGGCGGAATCTTCGATGGTCATGTTGATGTTTTGATAGGAGGGGGATTCGGAATGAAAAGCCGTCGGGGTTGCCGTATGGACCGTAAATGACTGGTATCCGGGGGACCAGATGCCGATGCCGGAGCCTGTCAGAAACCAGCCATTGCCCGATTCATCAAAATGAAGCCGGTGCAGGATGGGAGAAGGAATATTATTCGGATCGTTTTTATCGTAGGGGTAAAAAGAATACCGGCCTGTTTTTGTATCCAGCCAGGTTAACGGAGTTTGCCAGCTGTTAAAAACCAGGTTGCCCGCCGGATCGATGTCAAAAGCGATGATATCGGGTCTGCTTTTTAAGCCGCTGATCGCGGGACAAAACTTCAGTATTCGCTTTTCATGAGTGACCAGGTGAAAAGAAAGAAAAGCGGTGTCGGTATGACAATAGGTCCAGAGGGTCTGACCATATAAACCGACAGCCTGGTATGATTTATCATCAAATACAGGGTTTTGACCGGGATTGTTGCGGTAATTGAAAAATATTTTTTTCCGGTAGTCATAAAAATTCAACCCCTTCACCGTGGCGATCCAAAGTCCCTGCCGGAGGCTGTCGTGACTGATGTTGCTGGTCGGGAAACTGTTGGCTGAGATGGATTCGGGGTTGTTTTCATCATGGAGGAATGGCGTCACCCCTGCTGCGTTAAAACGAAAAAGTCCTGCCGCCGTAAATACCCAGACATCATCAGTGGGGTCCCGGTAAAGGTTTTGTACCAGTGAAGTCATGACCGGGTTCCTGCCGGGGATCAAAAGATCCACGTTTCTGAATTTACCGGTTTTGCGGTTAAAGATGCTTAAACCCTTGCGGGTGCCACAAACGATGGAACCGTCAGAGGTTTCGACCAGGGCCGTCACCACATTATTGGCCAGGGAGGCGGGGTCGTTTTTTATTTTTTTATAAGATACAAAGCGGGATCCGTCAAAACGGACAAGGCCGCCACCGGTTCCGAACCAGATAAAACCATCATGGCTTTTCAGCATGGAAGTAACTTCCGGATAGGGCAGTCCCTGACGGGGAGTGATGTTTTTAAAGGAAAAAGCAGGGGCCTGTGCCTGCAAACCGCCAGCTATCAGAACAAACCAAATGAGATAAACAACAGGGCAGGCTGCAGGCTTCAATCGCGTATTTTTAGCTGGCTAATGTAAAAGGTAGCCCGCTAATAAGCAATTTCGGACAGGTATTATCCTGTAAATTCAA
>CAYWHE010000074.1:3146-4557 GCA_964458125.1 uncultured Flavobacteriaceae bacterium
GACACGATCTCCGCCGGTGGCCCTGCCCAAACATGGGATTTCAGTTCCCTGAACAACACGGTTCAGGATACTGTTGCATTCCTGGATGCCGCCAATACGCCTTACGGCTCGTCTTTTCCCTTGTCGAACCTGGCTATTCTGAATAATAACGACAGCATGTTTATCTATGCCACTGCCAATGCAACGGGATTGTATACGGATGGATTCTATTTTTATGGTTCCCAGCCCCCGTTTGGTATCAATGCCCTGTCGTTTGAAGCCTCCAATGTTTTGGTTCCGGCTCCGTTTACGTTTAATGATCTCCTTAATCATACCGGCCGGTATGTGGTGGATATTGATACGGGACTGCCGTACCTGCGAATCACGCACACGACCTTGCAAACCTTTACCGGCGACGGCTGGGGTTCGCTGGTATTGCCTAATGCATCGTATCCCAATACCCTTCGCATGAAAATTCAGGAACTGAGCCATGACAGCCTGCTGATCGATACGGCAGGACTGGGCAATTATTTTCTGATACAGCCTCCGGATATTTCCCAGCTAACCAATTATTACTGGATGCGTAACGGACAGCCTGGTTTACTGCTGAATATTTCCGCCGATAGTCTTGGGATAACGGGCAACAGGTCGTCTTACCTGCTGGCCTATACGGCCGGATTGCCGGAAACAGTATCTCAGCCCGCCGGTCCCGGCGTACAGGTTTTCCCCAACCCGGCTTCGGAAAAAGTGACGGTACTGTTACGCGAACCTCCATCCGGCAAAACGGTTTTTTCCTTGTATGATTTAACGGGCAGGACGTTGCGACAACAATCCATGGCTGGTTTACAACACTATTCCTTTTTTTAAACAACCTCTGAACAGGCATTTATTTCTGGACGATAACCGGCAATGATAATTTAAAACATGCCGGTAAACTGATTGTCCGGTAATTTTTATGAAGCGTAATTGGCCGGCTGGGTTCCTGCCGCACCGGATCCCGATTAAATTATTGAGGTCATGATTTTACATGGGGATGCCGGAACTGAAATCATTGTATCTAAGTGATCCCGGGAGAAGCAACAGGTTTTGGGACAATTATCCGGAACATGACAGGTGTGTTTCATTGTACGGCAAGTGGGGTTGGAATTTAAGTCGAGGTCCACACCAGTAATTAATTTCCGTGCGTTTCCGGTCGGGATTGTAATGAACATACCTGTTTGTGTAGCAGCGGGAGTAACATTCATACACAATTTCCGTATGAAAAAGGAAACTGTCCGCAAGTCACAATGAACACCACGGTATCAACTTCCGGTTTCAAACTGGAAAAAAGAAGCAATCTTTCCTATGAGGAATTTCTAAACGACTACCTGTTCCCCGGCAGGCCCGTGGTATTTACCGATGCCGCCAGGGACTGGAAAGCCATTGGAAAGTT
>CAYWHE010000074.1:4657-17713 GCA_964458125.1 uncultured Flavobacteriaceae bacterium
ACTTTCGAGCTTTTTTTCGGAGGGGTAAACGGGTGGTTTCCTTATATCCATTACGATTACATGCATTTGCATGCCATCATCACCCAGGTATATGGCGAAAAAGAGTTTTTGGTGTACACACCCGATCAGACCAAATACCTGTACGTGGATGAAAACGAACCCTGGATGTCGGCGGTGGAGCATTACTATAATCCGGACCTGAACAAATACCCTTTATTTGCAAAAGCAAAACCGGCCAGCATTACCGTTGGGCCGGGCGAAACACTTTTCATTCCCTGCGGATGGTGGCATACGGCCCGCTCGGTTACCCCGACCATTTCCGTAGCCTATGATTTACTGAATGCTTCCAACTGGCAGCAGTTCAGTGATGACGTTCATTTCATGGTAAGCCGGAAAAAGCCATTCAAGGCCTCTGTAATATCCGCCTACCTGAAAGTGGCAGGCATGGTGATGGACGCCCTCGGGAAATAGTTCTTTTCTGGAAAACCCGGGCATTCATAGTTCCCAGGTGGGATACAAGTGAACCCAAATCCTTACATGATGCTCACCAGGCTGTTTTTGAAAATACTGGTGTCCTAAGCGCTTTTGTGGAATTCCATTATAGAATGATATACATCATCACCAGCAAAATCACGATCATCAACAGAATAGCCCAGAGGTCGGCGGGAAAAAAATCCTTGTATTTTTTATAAGCGGCTTTGATGCGATGCATCCTGCAAAGGTATATATTCCAGGGCGGGATTTTTTCAATTCGACTGGGCTTTTACAAGGACAAAGTCCGAAGTGAAAGTCGTAGTCGAATGAATCCTGATAGTGAAGCGTATCAGGATCGGTTTAATACCCTACTGCTTGCATCGGAATGTTGGTCCAGCGCTTGCCCCGGGGTTCATACCCTTTATTTCATTCTCCATTCAGCTATTCTGTCTGGACTGCACGACTATGGACTTGACGGGTGGTGTTCAACGGAAAAGAAATTCAGGTTTGTGGTTACGGGTGTATTCCCTTCCGCTTGCCGTAAATAAAAAAAATTACCACGATGCCCGCCGCCTGCAACGGGGGAATTCACTCAACTATTAAAAAATTGTTAATATTGCATGGCTATTTTTAATGTAATCCTCTCCCATGAGCATCAACTCCATCCTCCAGGTACTGATTCCCAAAGACAAAAAGTTTTTTCCCCTGTTTGAACAGGCATCGGCAAATTTGCTGGAAATGGCCAAAATATTATATGAGGCGCTGAACTCAGACGGGGACAAAAGAAAACTGCTGATCAAGGAAATCAGCCGGCTGGAACATGTCGGAGATGAAATCACCCACCAGATTTTTCATGAGCTGGGCAGCAACTTCATTACGCCCTTCGACAGGGAAGACATACAGAGCCTGGCATCCGTGCTGGATGACGTGCTGGATTACATTCACGGTTCGGCCAAGCGCATAGAGCTTTACAACATCACAAAAATTCACCCTTCCATGATCAAACTCGGAGAGTTGATCCTGGAAAGCGCTCACGAGCTGAACAAGGCCATTCCCCAGTTGAAGGACATGCGTGACGTCAGCCTGATCCGGGAAGCCTGTGTGAAAATCAACAGCATTGAGAACCATGCCGATGACATTTTCGACATGGCCGTGGCCAGGCTTTTTGAGGAAGAAACCAATGCCGTTGAGATCATTAAAATAAAGGAAATCCTGTCTGCCCTGGAAACCGCCACCGACAGGGCGGAGGATGCCGCCAATGTCCTTGAATCCATCATGATAAAGGCGTTCTGAGCCGATAGTAACCCCGTTTTCTATGATCGCTGTCATTTTACTGACCATACTGGTAGCTTTTGTTTTCGATTTTGTAAACGGCATGAACGATGCCGCCAATTCCATTGCCACCATTGTTTCCACGAAGATCCTGTCCCCGAGAAATGCAGTGGTGTGGGCGGCCTTTTTTAATTTCGTGGCCCTGTTCATTTACGGAACCCATGTAGCCAAAACCCTGGGCAGCGGCATTGTTACGCTTGAAAACAATTTTATTAACGTATACCTGATCCTGGCCACGCTTATGGGCGCCATCGTATGGGCTTATTTTTTCTGCGCCCGCTTTGGCATCCCGGTCAGCTCCTCCCATTCGCTCATTGGCGGCCTCATTGGCGCAGCCCTGGTGAAAGGCGGTCATGAGGCGCTGATCCTCGGCCCTCATTTTTATTCCACCAAAATCTTCATCATCATTCTGTTCATTTTCCTGGCACCGCTGCTGGGCATGATTTTCGGCTACCTGATCATGGTACTCACTATCTGGTGCTGCCGGAACCTGAGCCCGGCCCGGGTCGACCGTTTCTTCCGGGTTGGGCAATTAATTTCATCAGCTTCCTTTAGCCTTGGCCACGGGGGTAACGATGCACAAAAAACCATGGGCATTATCGCCATGCTGCTTTACAGTTCCCGCAACGAGCCTTTCATCCATGATTACCTCTATGTTTCCGATGAATTTCGCGTACCCATATGGGTGATATTCGGTGCGCATTTTATGATTGCCATGGGAACCCTGGCCGGCGGATGGAAAATTGTTAAAACCATGGGATCCAAAATCACCCACCTGAAACCCGTGGGCGGATTTGCAGCCGAAACGGCCGGGGCCGCCACCCTCTACTGGGCTACCATGGCCGGCATCCCGGTCAGCACGACCCAGACCATCGCCGGAGCCATCATGGGCGTGGGCACCACACGAAGCGTGTCGGCCGTGAAATGGGGTCTGGCCGGAAACATCATCCTTACCTGGCTGCTGACCATACCCTGCTCGGCCATTTTAAGCGCCGTCATTTATTTCATCCTCTCCCTGTTCATGCCCTGGCTGCCAACCTGAGGGGGTGGCTTTTAACGTCATTGCAACAGGTCATGGAATGGGCTTTGTTTTCCTCCCGCCTGGTATTCGACTGCTATCCGGCAGGAACTACCCGGTAAGATCTGAATACACCGGATTAATTACCTTTGCCACATGCAGCAGGTAATGTTCCGGGATCTGGGCCTGGTTGATTTCAAAGAAACATGGGATTACCAGGAGTCGCTTTTAAACGAGCTGGTTAGGCTAAAACTGTCCAACCGTAATCTCCCGGAGGAACAAAGAATTTCACCGGTTCATCACCTCTTGTTTTGCGAGCACCCCCATGTATATACCTTAGGCAAGAGCGGCTCCCCGGACAACCTCCTGATCGATGACCGTCAGCTGGAGGAAAACAAAGCCGTTTTTTATAAAATCAACCGGGGTGGCGACATTACCTACCATGGCCCGGGACAACTGGTGGGATACCCGGTTTTTGACCTGGATTATTTCTTTAATGACATACATCAATACCTCCGTTATCTGGAAGAGGCCGTCATCCTCACCCTTCGGGACTACGGTATTACCGGAGACCGCATTCCGGGTTTAACCGGCGTGTGGATCGGAAAGGAAACGCCGGAAGCCAGAAAAATATGCGCCTTCGGAGTGCGCTGCAGCCGCTGGGTAACCATGCACGGATTTGCCTTTAACGTAAATACCGACCTGGGCTATTTTAAAAATATCATCCCCTGCGGTATACACGATAAGGCCGTAACAAGCCTGGAAAAGGAATGCGGAAATAAAATTAACCTGGACGATGTAAAGGCGAAACTGAAATGGCATCTGGCCGGCCTTTTTAATTTCCGGTACGCACCTGTCCCAGACCTGGTTTGGTAAATTTTTAAAACCTGTTGCCGGGTTAATTCCATTTAGGGAATGAATAATTCCCGCTCAGCAACTGTTTTTTTTCATTTCCACTCCTTTAACCCAATTTTGCATCCGTTCCATCAGGGCGAAAAGACTGATCTTTATCATGAAAAACAGGGAAAACATTGCAGACCTTTACCTGTTCTCAGACGGATCATGGCGTTAAAAGCAGGTCAGGATGACGGAAAACCCATCAATGGGGCTTCATGAAATGAAAAATAAAATAGTAGCGCTTCTTTTGATTTCCGGAATTGCCGGCTCGTCGTTTCACCTGGACGAAATGACGAAGTTGCCGTTGCTGGTCAATCATTACAGAGAGCACAGGCAGACCAGGGACATGTCCGTGTTTACTTTTTTATATGAGCATTATGTTTATAGCCGGCAGCATCCCCGGAATGAACGCGACAAAAGGGAAAATGAACAATTACCTTTTAAATCACTGAACCCTGCGCACCAGCTGGCGGTTGCCTGCCTGTTTGCTGCACCACCGCAGGAACCCGGAATACCCGAATGCAGGGCAGAATTTTCCTGTTACCTGATCCCAGGTATGGGGTTACTGCCTTTTGAAATCTGGCAGCCCCCTAAACTCGGCTGATTTTTTCCGGGAGTACCTTCCTGTTGAACTTCCTGCTCTCGCAACAGTACGTATATGCGTTTCGCGGAACACAACGGCTTTCTAAAAGCTCCCGATCGCATCATCTGCCCGTTCAATTAATTCTTAAAAGTTTATTCATGCCTGTATGTTCATCTCTGAATGCGGACAGATGGATTTCAATCTCCCGGGTTGAATTCCCCTCCTCTTGCAGCGAATGATTATTAATCTGAATGATGACCCAGTTTCTTTCAACGGGGTAATTCACTCCGGCACATCAACCAAACAAAAAAAATCTCATGAAAAATATTTTTCTTTTTACCGTTTTATTTATTTCCGGCTTGCCGGTAACGAATGCCCAGTGGAGCCAGGACTCATTGAGTGCGCCCGCATGGGGCCTTGTTTCCGTACAGAATGGAAGCAAGGCCACCTTCGCTTCATCAGTAAAATATGAAACCTATGATTTTGCAAACGGAACCTGGTCCGTAAAAAACATGTCCCAGCCCAGGGCCAATGTAAAAGGAGCAACGGCAGGCGGCAAATCATATTTTGGCGGCGGCGGTTTTATTGGCCAGTTCAGTTACGCCTTTTACAAAAATGTGGATATTTATGATACCTCCACCAATGCGTGGACCACAGCTAGTCTTTCCCAGGCCCGGATGGTTGGTGCAGCAGCCGGCATCGGAAACAAAGTACTGTTTGCCGGAGGCCGGGTCATCCTGAATTATTCCAGCAAGGTGGACATCTTTGATGTCTCTACCGGTACCAAAACAACAGCTACCCTGTCCCAGGGCCGGCATAATATGGCGGTCGGAATTGCAGCAGGTAAGGTGGTCTTTGCCGGTGGTGAAACCGGAAATATTTCAAACGGCGTGTATACCTCCAGTAACAAGGTGGATATTTATGATGCCGCTACCGGCACCTGGAGTATGGCCGTACTTTCCGCCAAAAGGGAACAGCTGTCCGTTGGCGTGGTGGGCAATAAAATCCTGTTTGCGGGAGGAAGTTACAATGGAGTTTATTCCAAAAAGGTTGACATCTATGATGCCCTGAATAACACCTGGACAACGGCCAGCATGTCACAGCCCAAATACGGAATGAGCGTGGCCACTTATGGTGACAAGGTTTATTTCGCAGGCGGTACAACCTCGAACAGCGGTGCTCTTTCGAAGCGGGTTGAAATCTACAATTCAACCACCAACTCCTGGAGTTATGTCACCCTTTCCACGGGACGTTATGGAATGTGCGCAGGACAAACCCCGGCCCGCCTGATGTTCGCCGGAGGCGTGACCGTTTGGGGAAATACAGGAAGTGATCGCGTGGAAGTGCTGGATCTGGCTACCGGTTCCTGGTCGGTGGAACACCTTTCCAGTCCGCGTCTTTACCTGGCATCCGCATCGTATGGAACCCAGGTCCTTTTTGCCGGAGGTGCCGAAGTGCTGAGCGGCTATCCGCAGTACAGCATCATTTCCAATCGTGTGGATTCCTGGACCGATCTGGTCGCTCCGCGTTTAGAAGGGAACAGCCTGGCAGACTCCAAATCAAAAAACAATTCCGCTGCGTTTTCCATTTATCCAAACCCGGCGTCGGGCCAAACGGTGAATCTGGATTTTGGTGATGCAGATCCGCTGCCGGCCACCATTCACCTGTACGATGCGATCGGAAAGGAAGTAAGCGTTCAGGTCCGGCAGGCAGGAAAGGAGGCCGTCCAAAGAATGGATATTTCCGGCCTGAAGTCAGGAAGTTATTTTATTGCCTTCCAGGATAAGGTGTCAGGAAATATGCAAACAAAAAAACTAATCGTGCACCACGAATAGCCTGATATATCAGAAGACAGAGGAACTTCCGGAAAGGAGTATGGGAAGAAGGGCAAGTACCGGAAGTTCCTTCATGAATCTGATCCATTGTATCAACATTACTGAAATGAAAACACGAATCTTTCATGGTTTACTGTTGGCAGGAATGACCGTCATTTCGTTACGGGCGCAACCGCCAACCTGTATCTGGGCTAAAACAATATTGGGAAATGTGGAGTCCATTCAGAGGTCCATACTATCGGATGCGGCGGGTAATGTATATATCAGCGGGGTGTTTTTCGGAACCGTCGACTTTGATCCCGGTCCAGGCGTTGCCAGTATCACCCCGTCTCCTTACGGCTGCAATGTGTATATAGCCAAATACGATGCCTTCGGAAATTACTGTTGGGCAAGGAACATTCCCATCACCGCATCTTACGGAGGCAGCCAGATGACCCTGGATGCCGCCAACAACATTTATATCACCGGTTATTTCCAGGGAACCAATGTTGATTTTGATCCGGGCGCCGGTACCGCTTACTTATCCGCCAATGGCGGAAGCAATGACGCCTACCTCGCCAAGTACGACAGCAATGGAAATTACCTTTGGGCCAGGCAGCTGGGTGCTGCGGGTGATGACCGGGGAATGGAAGTACTTGCCGATGCATCCGGAAACGTTTTGCTGACCGGTAATTTTTCCCAGACCGTGGATTTTGACCCCGGTGCAGGGGTGACGAATTTAACATCGGCAGGAACAACCGATATTTTCCTGGCCAGGTTCAGCCCGGGAGGAGTGATGCAATGGGTAAAACAAATCGGGGGATCATCGGGAGATGAGGTCCGTGATATGGCCTTTGATAATGCCGGAAATATTTTTCTGACTGGTAATTTTTTTATGACCTCCGATTTTGATCCAGGCCCGGCATTAGCGAATCTGACATCGGCTGCAGCAAGTGATATTTTTATCGCCAAGTACGATCCATCCGGAAACTACCTGTGGGCCAGTCGTTTTGGCGGAAGCGGTACCGATGGCGGATCCGCATTGAAAACCGATAATGCGGGAAATATTCTGTTGACCGGAATTTTTGCAGGTACCGTTGATTTCGATCCAGGAGTTGCAGTGGCCAATCTTATAACGGCCAGCAGCGCCTTGTTCTTTGGCCGGTATGATGCGAACGGAAACCTGGCCTGGATAAAGCAATTGCCCATCAATTATTACAGCATGGACATTGCGCTGGAAGCCTCCGGTAATATATTAATCTCCGGGTATTATGGCAACGGATATCCCTCGCCCATTGACATGGATCCGGGTCCCGGCGTGGCCAGCCTGTCCGTACCGACCAACCTGCCCCCGCCCACCTATAATATTCTCGGACGTTACGATGCTTCCGGAAATTATTTATGGGCCGGCGTGTTTGGTCATCAATGTTACTGCAGTGTGATGGGCCTTAAATCTTCCCTGTATGTGGATAATGCAGGATTCCTGTATTACGCCGGTACATTTAACGGATCAGCCTTCGGTTCGGCCACTGTTGATTTTGACCCCGGCCCTGGGGTTATCAGCCTGACGGCGCCGAATGCGGTTGATAATGTTTTCTTCGCCAAATACAGTATTTCCTCCATACCCCTGCCCGTTTCGCTCTTGTCCTTCACCGGATCCCGTCTGTATGGCGTCAACCGCCTGACCTGGTCAACGGCTTCGGAAAGGAACAATTGCTGCTTTGAGGTGGAGCGGAGCAAGGATGCGGGGGCATTTGAGCGCATCGGCAGCGTTGCGGGAATGGGTCAGAGCAATACCCTGCATTCTTACGTATATGATGATAGTTATTCCTTACCGGGCCCGGTTTATTACCGGCTCCGGCAGATTGATTTTAACGGACAATTCAGTTTCTCTCCAGTCATTGTCATGAAAGGCAACAACATCACCGGTGCAGATGTCCGTACGGTTTCCCGGGATAGATTTAATATTCACCTGACGGAAAGGAGCTGTGGTACGATAAGGATTACGGATGGGAGCGGCCGGATCATACAGGAATGGACATTTGCTGACCGGGAGATAATTTCAATTGACCTTTCCGGCTTGCCGGGTGGATTATACCTGGCCTGCATCCTTACCGCAGACGGGATAAAATCGATCAGGCTGATGCACGGCTAAGCATTCGATTTAATGAGTCATCTGCCCCGGCTGATCAATTTTCGTGAAAGTTCCCGGGGCACTTTTCCGGAATCAGGAATAACGGAGTTGATCAGGGTGGTCCCGGCGTAATTTTTTGTGTCCGGGTTAAAACCGATGTGGATTATTCAAAATTTTTGTTAGCTTTGTTAATCCTTATCACACCCAAATCCCCCTGATCCATGAAAATCCGCCTTCCCCGAAGGCAATCCGGATATTTCACTCCGGTTGTCTTGTTGCAGCGTGTCCTGCTCCTAAATCTCTTCCTTTTGTTATTTTTTGGCATGCCGGCCCGGGCACAATGGTTAGACTGGCAGGACGATACTTCAATCCGCCTGACGGTATCTTCGGTGGCCAACAGCGATCCGGAGGAGAAGGATATGTGGGCCGCGGACTTGAATAAAGACGGAGACATGGACCTCATCGTGGTTCGCAAACAGCCCTTTTCAAATTCCACCCAGCCCGGAAAATCAAACCTGCTCCTGATGAATATCAATGGCGTGATGACGGATCAGACAGTCTTGTATGCACCCGAATTCATCAGCAACATCAATTTCGCAAGGGATGTGTTTATTGCAGATTTTGATGGAGATACCTGGGAAGATGTGGTGATTGCCAACACCTTTAACCAGCAGCCCATGTATTACCGGAACAAGGGTGCTGATTCCGCCGGAACATGGCTCGGGCTCATCAATGAATCGGCAACCCGGTTTCCTTTGCTGACCGAAGATGTACCTGCCTTTTGTGCCGTCTGGGGTGGCGATGTGACCGGTGACGGTCACAAGGACATCTATTTCATCAATTATAAACAAAACTCAACCGGCGGTATTGCCAAGGATTTTCTGCTGATCAATGACGGAACAGGACATTTTACCAACCAAAGTCAGGCGCGTCTGGGCATTTTAAGGCAGTCCGCGTTCGGAACAGCCGTGCAGATTGCCGATATGGATAATGACGGCGACAAGGACATTGTGAAAAACACCACGTTGTATAATGTTGCGCCATGGAACGCCCGTGGTGTCATCGTCCTGTTCAACAACGATTCAGGCTATTTCACCAACTGGCAAAACCTGGTTCCGGCCAACTCGCCCTATATGTTTGAAGTCGGGGATTTTAATATTGACGGAAAAAAGGATGTCTTTGTGGTTGACGATGGCAGCGATTATCTGCTGGCCGTAGATTCGTTTACACCTAACGTTAGTCTTGCCTTCACCAAGACAAACCTGAACTTCGGCAGTTCCAACGGATTTGGCGGCAATGTTCATGCCGCCGACATTGACCTGGACGGCGACCTGGATATCGGAGTTGCCGATGTGGATGTGGATATTCCTCCATGCAACAGCAGCCGGAGAATGGCCATATACAAAAATAACGGGGGCGTGTTTGCCGATCCATATGGGATAACCCTGTACGGATGGGCCGATAATAATTACGACTTTGCCTGGCTGGATATCAACGGGGACGGACTGCTGGATTTTATTACCGGTTTTTGTGCAGGCTATGGCGTCTTTATGAGCGATAACTGTCAACTGGCCCCGGTCACTTCCGACTATGACCAGGACGGTCTTCCCGATGCCTGTGATCCCTGCCCGGCCAACCCGGATTCCCTGTGTACGCCACCCACAAACTACCCGACGGCAAGCCTGGATTACAGTATTGCCAGGCAATGGAATGAATTGCTGCTGGCTTCCATTCGAAGGGATTTTGCCCGGCCCACGGTGCATGCCCGTAACCTGTTTCATGTCTCCGCTGCCATGTGGGATGCCTGGTCGGCTTATGACACTATTTCCTGTGAGTTTTTACTGGGTCAGACCCTGGGAGGCTTTACCTGCCCATTCGGAGGCGTTCCTCCGGCTCCAGATATGGAAGCAGCACGAAAGGAAGCCATTTCCTTTGCAGCTTACCGGCTCCTCAAACATCGTTTTGCCAATTCACCCCAGGCATCACTCCTGTTCCAGGGATATGATCATCATATGGACACGCTGGGGTATAACAAGGCCGATACCTCAACCAACTACCAGTCCGGAAACCCCGCAGCCCTGGGAAATTATATTGCCCAATGTTACATAGCTTTCGGATTGCAGGATGGATCCAACGAACAGAATGGGTATGCCAATACCAGCTACACTCCTGTTAATCCGCCTTTAAATGTAGATGTACCGGGAAATCCAACCATTCAGGACCGGAACCGGTGGCAGCCGCTGACACTGGATTTGTTTATCGATCAGAGCGGTAACCCGATTCCCGGAGCCACGCCGCCCTTCCTGAGCCCGGAATGGGGGAAGGTGACGCCCTTTGCATTGAAACCTGCTGATATGACGGTGCACCAACGGAACGGATTTGATTATAACGTGTACCATGATCCGGGCCCTCCACCATTGCTCCAGATGAACGGATCCGGAACCTCCGATCAATATAAATGGGGATTTGCGCTCGTGTCGGTATGGTCCTCTCACCTGGATCCATCCGACAGTGTCATGTGGGACATTTCCCCGGCTACCCAGGGTAACCGCGACACCTTGCCGGCCACACCAGCTCAATTTCCTTCCTTTTATAACCTGACCGGGGGAGGCACGACCAGCTACGGCCATTCCCTGAACCCGGTCACCGGCCTGCCCTATACCCCTAACATCGTTCCACGCGGCGATTATGCCCGTGTGCTGGCGGAATTCTGGGCCGATGGTCCGGACTCGGAAACTCCCCCCGGACACTGGTTTACGCTTTTCAACTATGTCTCGGACCATCCCCTGCAAACTCATCAGTACAAGGGGACGGGCTCACCCCTGAACAGGCTGGAGTGGGATGTCAAAGGGTACCTGGCCCTGGGAGGAGCCATGCATGATGTGGCCATTTCGGTATGGGGCATGAAAGGCTGGTATGATTATATACGACCCATCTCGGCCATACGTGCCATGGCTGCGTTAGGTCAGAGTTCGGATTCCACGGCCTTGTCGTATCACCCGGCCGGCATTCCGCTTATACCCGGGTATATAGAGCTCGTGCTGGCCGGAGATTCGCTGGCCGGAGGCGGAACGAATATCGGAAAGATCAAACTGAAGGCCTGGCGGGGTCACAGCGTGATCAATAACGTGGATGTGGATGAAGCCGGCAGCGGTTGGATACTGGCCGAAAACTGGCTTCCGTATCAGCGACCCTCCTTTGTTACACCTCCATTTGCAGGCTATATCTCCGGGCATTCCACCTATTCAAGGGCTGCAGCGGAGATCCTGACGGATTTCACCGGAAGCAAATTTTTCCCCGGCGGCCTTGGAACTTTCACAGCCACCAAGGATGAGTTCCTTGTTTTTGAGGACGGACCCAGCGAGGACATCACCCTGCAATGGGCCACTTACCAGGATGCGGCTGATGAATCATCCCTGTCGCGCATCTGGGGAGGAATACACCCGCCCTGTGACGATATTCCGGGCCGGAAGGTGGCTGTGGATATTGCTGAAGATGCGTTCAGCAAGGCGGAAATTTATTACAACTGCTGCCAGATGGTACTGGGCAGTACCGTGACTCCGGTTTCCTGTTCAGGTGGCAGCAACGGGGCCATCCAGGTCACCGCCGCCAATGTGACGGGTACGGCATCCTACCTGTGGAGCAACGGGGCCACCACGGAAGACCTTTCGGGGTTGCCGTCAGGAACATATACGGTTACCGTTACTTATACCGCGGGATGCACCGGAATCCTGACCGTGACCGTGCCCCAGCCGGAAGTATTGACGGTGAGCGCTGCGGTTCAGCAGGTGCTGTGTAAAAATGCCTCCACCGGCAGCATTACCGTGACCGTATCAGGCGGTACGCCGCCGTATTCCTATACCTGGAACAACGGATCGCACGCCCAGAACCGGACCGCCCTGTCAGCTAAAACATATACGGTTACAGTTACCGACCAGAATCAATGCCAGGTCACCTCCTCCTGGACCGTTACCCAGCCGGCGGCCAGCCTGCAGGTGAACAAGACCAAGACCAATGTCCGCTGCCCCGGAAGTTCAACAGGCAAATGTACGGCCGCACCGTATGGTGGAACGGCACCGTATACGTATTCCTGGAATACCATACCGGTAAAGACCACATCCAGTATTTCCGGACTGGCCGCCGGTATTTACACTTGTACGGTAACCGATTCGCATGGATGCACCAAAACGGCATTGTTTGAAATTACACAGCCGGCTGCAATTGCTGTCTCGCATTTGAAAAACAACGTATCCGTTCCTGGAGGCAACGATGGTTCGGTTACCGTCACCGTTTCGGGCGGAACGGCTCCCTACACCTACTCCTGGAGTACTGTTCCGGTGAACACAACGTCTTCCATAACCGGACTGACAGCCGGCGTATATTACCTGAAGATAACGGACAGTAAAGGATGCAAAAAGTTTGTCAACTACACCATCTATGAACCCGCTGCAAGACCCGGAATGCTGTATACGGAAGAGAAACAGCCTGAAATTCTGGTATATCCGAATCCGGGAAATGGACACCTGTCTGTCCGGTTGGGCAGTATCAGGGTTAATGAGCAGGCCAATACAACACTTTCCGATTTGGCTGGCCGGCTGATTTTCGTTCAACATTCAACCTGGTCTCCGGAAGAGGAAAAGACATTTGACTTTTCGGCTTTCGCAGAAGGAATTTATTACCTGGACATCACAACAACCAGCATCCGGTTTACCAGGAAGCTGGTCATTCAGCGATAGACCGGAAAAGGATGGTTGAAAAGGACGTACCGTTTACTCCGCGTAAAGCATTCCGTGGGTTCGGATTA
>CAYWHE010000075.1:0-17369 GCA_964458125.1 uncultured Flavobacteriaceae bacterium
CCGTGGAAAAAGGTGAACGCGTGGTGGGAACCTCCCAGTTTTCGGGAACGGAAATCATGCGGATTGCCAACTTAAATGAAATGGAGGTCAGTGTGGACGTAAGTGAAAATGATATCGTCCGGGTCCACCTGAATGATACGGCTTTAATTGACATCGATGCTTATCTGGACCGCAAATTCAGGGGTATAGTGACCGAAATTGCCAATTCAGCAACAAATACTGGTTTCACCACTGATCAGGTGACTAACTTTGCCGTTAAAATCAGAATTCTCCGTGATTCTTACCTTGACCTTATACCTGCTGACCGGCCGTCCTATTCCCCTTTCCGGCCCGGTATGTCGGCTACTGTCGAAATTCAGACAAAAAAATTGCGTGACGTCATGGCTGTACCGATACAAGCAGTCACCACAAGAGATACCACCATCAGGGAGTCATCCAAACAAAAATTAAGACCCGGCGAGACCAGAAAGGAAGAAGCGGTTACCGATGCAGACAAAACCTCTGAATGCGTATTTATATTAAAGGACGGAACAGCTAAAATGACTGTTGTAAAAACCGGCATTCAGGACAATACGTACATCCAGATTTTAAGCGGACTGGAAGACAGCGCTGAGGTGGTTGTGGCGCCCTATAATGCCATATCGAAAACACTTCAGGACGGTTCCCGGGTTAAGGTCGTAAAAAAGGAAGATCTATTTGTAAAGGAAAAATAGGCTTCATCTGCCCGTATTCAATATAGTCATTCCTCGCTCCTGGAAAAACCTGTTCCCTTGCCACGCATTTTACAACTTGAAACAGCTACCGCCATTTGTTCGGTTAGCCTGGCGGAGAACGGAGTGGTAACCGGCCTCGAGGAAAGTGAAGAAAAAAACAACCATGCCTCCAGGCTTCATGTTTTCATTGATCGTCTATTACAGCAGAAGGGAATTGACTACCCAGACTTAGACGCCATTGCTGTCAGTATGGGACCTGGATCCTATACAGGCTTGCGGATAGGCGTGGCCGCAGCCAAGGGCTTCGGATTCGCCCTTGACATACCGGTAATAGCCGTGAATACCTTACAATCCATGACGGAACATTACATCTGTAAATTTGAATTTAAGGCTAGCGAGGATGCATTGTTCTGCCCGATGATCGATGCCCGGAGGATGGAGGTTTATACGGCACTTTATGACCGGAATCTGACAGTAATAAAACCAGTCACAGCCATGATCCTGGACGAAAACGCCTTCCGGGAGGAACTCCGGAAACATAAAATCCATTTTTTTGGAGATGGAGCAGATAAATTCCGCAAACTTTCCGGTGGCCACCCCAAAAGCCAGTTTAGGGACGACTTTTCAACATCTTCCAGGGGACTAACCCGTCCGGCGCTTGAAGCCTATAATGCCCGTCAATTCATAGATTTAGCTTATTTCGAACCTTATTACCTGAAGGATTTTGTGGCCGGACCTGCAAAACGGACCTGAATTGTTGATAAATTGGGTGAAAATCTTGCAATATTTAATTGAAAATGATATCTTTGTTAAATCCTAAATGAACCAATAGCATGAAGAAATTTTTCCTTCCGATAGTCTTACTGCTACCCCTCAGTTTTACCTATTCACAGATTACCATTACGCCATCCACACCTGTTAATGCAGTCAACAGCTTTATCGGTACCGGTGTAACGGTTTCCAACGTAACCTACCAGGGGGTGCCAAACTCCCTGGCCACATTCACCGGACCTTCCAACATGGGAATTTCGAATGGAATCATATTCGGAACAGGAACGTCAGCGAATGTCAACAACAACGCCTCCTATTTTCACAGTGATGGTGCCGTGTGCCCCGGTGATCCTGACTTACAGGCGCTTTCAACCAATCCGGTGCAGGATGCAGCCGTTCTTGAATTTGATTTTACAGCCCAGGCCGATTCCATTACCTTTGAGTATGTATTTTCATCCGAAGAGTACAGCGATTATGTAGGTTCAGGATTTAATGATGTGTTTGGATTTTTCGTTTCCGGCCCTGGAATTGCCGGAACCCAAAATATTGCAATAATTCCCGGAACCGCTCTCCCGGTCACGATCAATAATGTCAATAACGGCTATTCAACAGCCGGGACGGTTCCTTCCGGGCCATGCATGAACTGCGCCTATTACAATGACAATACCAACGGAGCAGGTGCAACGGTTTGTTATGACGGGTTGACGGTGGTTCTGACCGCCAGGCTGGGCATTTCCATCTGCGAAACTTATCACATCAAACTGGCAGTAGGAAACGTTGGAGATGGTGCATTTGACTCCGGGGTCTTCCTGAAAGCCAACAGTTTCAGTTCAGGATATGTTAACATTACACCCACAGGCGGGGTCGCATATCCGAATAATATTTCCGTTTATTGCCCGGGTGATTCGGTAAAACTAACCGCTTCCAATGCCACCAGCTGGCAGTGGGATACCGGTGACACCACCCGTTCAATCTGGTGCAGCAGCCCCGGCGTGCATTCAGTAATCGTTTATGGTGTCGGTGGCTGTTTCCTGTTTTCACAACCCTATACGGTATTGGAAGACAATCCAACTGCCACTATAACCCCTTCCGGTCTGGTCACTATCTGCCCGGGTGATTCCGCCATCCTGACGGCCAATTCGGGCATTGCCTACCAGTGGTCGAACGGGGCCACCACCCAGTCCATCACGGTATTTAATTCGGGTAACTTTACGGTAATCGTTACCGATACGGTAGGTTGTGACGCCACCTCCCTCCCCGTGACAGTAAATTCGGGTGTGGCCACGGCGGTTATAACCCCGGTGGGGCCAACGGCCATCTGCCAGGGAGGAACCGTTACACTTTCAGCCAATAACGGATCCGTTTACCTTTGGTCAAATGGGGCCACCACGCAAAACATCTCTACTGCCCTTGCAGGAACGTATACGGTAACAGTTACCCAGTCGGGCGGCTGCTCGGCGGTTTCAGCTCCCCAGAACGTCACCGTTTCCGTACCTGCAGCCAGTATCACACCCTTAGGACCTACCACCTTTTGCCAGGGCAGCAACGTCACATTATCGGCCAATGCGGGATCCTCCTATCTGTGGTCCACAGGGGCCACCACGCAGAATATCACCACGACTACTGCAGGAAACTACATCGTCACGGTAACCGATGCGGGCGGTTGTGATACCGCCTCTGCACCTGTTGCCATTACAGTTAACACCGCTGTAGCCAATATTACAGTCAATGGCAGCCTGGTACTTTGTCCGGGTCAGCAGGCCTCCCTTTCAGCCAATGCAGGAAATTCCTATCTTTGGTCGAACGGGGCCACCACACAATCCATAACCCCGTCAACAGCGGGAAATTATACGGTTACGGTAACCAATTTCAATAACTGTACGGCCACTTCAGCCCCGGTTGCGGTTAGCGTCAGCAATCCGACCGCAACGATTACACCCGGCGGAACGACCACCCTGTGTCCCGGAAATACGGTCATCCTGAATGCCAATGCCGGAAATTCCTACCTGTGGTCGAACGGTTCCACGACGGCTTCCATAACTACGGGTATGGCCGGAACTTATACGGTAACCGTTACTAATGCCGATAACTGCACGGCAGTTTCCACCCCGGTGGTGGTTACGGTAACACCCCCCGCTGCAAGCATTACGCCATCCGGTCCCACCACATTCTGCCAGGGCGGCAATGTCACGCTTTCGGCCAATGCCGGATCTTCCTATCTCTGGTCAACGGGAGCCACTACACAGAATATTACCACGGCCACAGCCGGAGCCTATGTGGTGACCGTCACCAATGCCAACGGCTGCGATACGGCTTCCGCACCGGTAAACATTATAGTGAATACGGGAACCGCCACCATCACTCCTGCCGGCAGTACCACCATTTGCCCCGGAAATTCCGTTACGTTAACTGCGAATGCAGGCAATTCATACCTCTGGTCCAACGGGGCGACCACCCAGAGCATCAATGCCGCTGTCACAGGATCATATACTGTTACCGTTACAAATTTCAATACCTGTACGGCCATTTCCACACCAGTTGCCGTAACCGTGAGCAATCCATCGGCACTGATCACTCCCGGCGGCAGTACAACCCTCTGCCCCGGCGGGAATGTCACACTCAGCGCGAACCCGGGTACCGCCTACCAGTGGAGCAACGGATCCACGGCCTCATCCATCAATGTAACGGCCGCAGGTACCTTTACGGTGACGGTTACCAATGCTGATAATTGCACTGCTGTTTCCGCACAGGTTACCGTTGCCGTCAGCAATCCGACAGCAGTCATTACCCCCCAATCCCAGGCAACTTTCTGCCAGGGGGACAGCGTGATACTATCCGCCAACAGCGGCAGCAGCTACCTATGGAGCAATGGTGCCACTACCCAAAACGTCAGCATCCTCGCGGCAGGTAATTTTACGGTTACGGTGACCAATATTGACGGTTGTACGGCTGTATCCGCACAGCAGCAGGTTACGGTTAATTCCGCCAGCGTCACCATCAGTGCCACGGGTCCCACAGTGTTCTGCCCGAACAGCCAGGTAACCCTGCAGGCCAGCAATGGCGCCTCCTTCTTATGGAGCAATGGGGCCACCACGCAAAGCATCACCGTGAATCAGAATGGAAATTACCAGGTGACTATTACTGATCCGAATTCCTGCACGGCAGTTTCAAATATCATCAACACCCTGGTCAGCCTGCCTGCAGCAGTTATTACACCTTCAGGCCCGACCACCATTTGTCCCAATACTACCGTAACCTTATCCGCCAACACGGGCAGCAGTTACCTGTGGTCGAACGGCAGCACTGACCAGTCAATTTCGGTTGGGCAAAACGGAACTTTCAGCGCCATTGTCACCGACAGTATTGGTTGCCAGGCTACATCGAATACCTTAAACGTTATCGTCAGCATTCCCCAGGCGGTTATCACGCCGGCCGGTCCCACCACGTTTTGTGACGGTGATGCCGTAACCCTGCAGGCCAACAGCGGAACTGCCTACCAATGGTCAACCGGGGGAAATGGTCAGTCGGTGACCATCTCCCAGGCCGGCACCTATACGGTAGAAGTCACCGATACGGCCGGATGCAAGGAAAGTTCAGCTCCCATCACGGTGACTGTTTTATATGCTACGGCAACAGCCACCCCGCTGGGACCCACCGTTTTCTGTGAAGGCGATGCCGTATCCATAACGGCCAATGCGGGGCTTGCCTATGTCTGGAACAGCGGCGCCACCACGCAAACCATAGAGGCCCTGACCAGCGGCAATTATTTTGTAACCGTAACCAACAACAACGGCTGTACAGCCGTTTCCAGCGCCATTTACGTTGATGTGCATGCCTATCCGGTCATTAAGTTCCAGTCGGACACCAGCCTGATCTGTGAAACGCTGAAAGTGAAATTTACGAATCAGTCCGTATTTGAAGCGGGTTCCACTTTCAGCTGGAATTTTGGTGATGGAGCCACCTCCGTGGAAAAGGATCCCTTCCACTATTATTCAACAGCCGGCAGCTATGCAGTTATTCTGACCATCACAAGCCCGGTCGGATGCGTTTCATCCGATACGGTCGATATTACCGTCACCTATTACCCTCCTCCTGTTGCCCGTTTCAAGGCTGATCCGAATTATACCACGCTTGTTAATTCCAGGATTCAGTTTACGGATATGTCGGCCAATGCCGTACGCTGGTACTGGAATTTCGGGGACGGCTCAACATCCGGAGATCCCAGTCCTTCGCATTATTACAGTGCGGAAGGAAACTACAAGGTTACTTTACGTATTCACTCCCTGGCCGATTGCGTGGATGAATATTCAGAAGAGGTTTATGTCGCTCCATTCTTCATCCCAAACAGTTTCACACCCAATAAGGATGGAAAGAACGAAGTATTCTTTGATGCAGGTCATATCGTTGATGTGGATAAATATGAAATGCTGATTTGGAACCGCTGGGGACAACTGGTTTTCCGTACCGGAAGTTACCAGGAGCCCTGGTCAGGAATTGACCAGAACGGAGGTGAATCCCCGGAAGGCATGTATGTTTACCAGATCAATGTCAATACCCGGTCAGGACAAAGATTAGAATACCATGGCAGGGTTAACCTGATCCGATAAAAAATGAAAAGAGGAATCCCCACAGGTTCCTCTTTTTTTTATGAATGAATGGAACTGACGGCCATTTATATTGGATCAAGCGTGTTTTTTGTGCGCGCAGCTTTTCGAAGCAACCACAAACCTGTATAGGTGAAGATCCCGTTTAGAATAAGCAGTTCGAAACCGAATACATATCCATGGAGCAGGAGTCTGGAATAATCATTGGCCAGGTAACACAGCACCGGTGATAAAATGCAAACAACAGGTACCCAGGGATCATTCACCTGGTTTTTACTAAATAATCCAAAGGCGTATAAGCCGAGCAGTGGACCATAAGTATAACCGGCCACTGTGAATAATTTGCTGATCACGGCATCGTCATTGATGATACGGAACAGCACAATCACCAGCAGGAGGATGATGGCAAAACTGATGTGTACCATGTAACGCACATTTTTCTGTTTTTGTTCATTCCAATTCCTGTTTTTAATTCCCAGGAAGTCGATGCAAAAGGATGAAGTCAGTGCCGTCAGGGCACCGTCGGCGCTGGGATAAGCGGCAGAGATCAGACCGATAATGAAGAATATGGCCGACAATAGGCCCAGGTTGTTCAGGGCAATGGTGGGAAAAAGATCATCGGTGCTGCGTTTTGGAATTTCTATGCCCCTGGATGAGGCATACAAGTATAGAAGCACACCGAGGCAGAGGAAGAGCAGGTTGATAAACACGAGGATAAAACTAAAGCTGAACATGTTTTTCTGTGCTTCACCCAGCGTCCTGCAACTGATGTTTTTCTGCATCATCTCCTGATCAAGCCCCGTCATGGCAATGGCGATGAACATTCCTCCGAAAAACTGCTTCAGGAAAAATGTTTTTGGCTGCCAGTCCGTATAAATCATTTTGGAATAATCACTGCTGACGATATTACTGACCAGTTCACCCCAGCCAAACCCGAGTTCACGTGCAATAAAGACGATGGAAAGGACTACGGAAAGAAGCATAAAAGAGGTCTGCAGGGTATCAGTCCAAACGATTGTTTTCACTCCGCCCTTATAGGTATACAACAGGATAAGCAGTATGAACGTGGCCACGGTGATCCAAAATGGCACTCCCCACTGATCGAACACAAAGGTCTGCAGCACGTTGACTACGATATACAGGCGGAATGAGGCCCCGATCGTGCGGGAAAGGAGGAAATAAAAAGCTCCTGTTTTATACGACCAGAACCCGAACCGGTTTTCCAGGTAACCGTAAATGGAGGTCAGGTTCATCCGGTAATAAACCGGCATCAGCATGGTTGCGATAACGGCATAGCCTACCAGGTATCCGGCAACGACCATCATATACGAAAATTGTGTGGTTCCCACCCATCCTGGTACGGACATAAACGTGACTCCGGAAAGGGAGGCGCCAATCATTCCGTAGGCCACTACGTACCACCTGGAGGAACGGTTTCCAATAAAGTAGGATTCGTTATCTGCATTCCTGCTCGTCAGCCAGACAACCGCAAAAAGAAGAATGGAATAGGCAACAACACAGGTGAAGATAAGGGAGGACGACATGGCGTTCAGCTGATTTTTTTAGTTTGAAGACCGGGTTGACACGACCGTCAACGATTCCTATCAATGAGCCAATATATCATATAGCTGGTTGACCTGGTCACGGGTGCCCAGAACAAAAAGCTTGGCATTCGGCAGCATAATCGTTTCGGGACCTGGATTGATGACATATTCACCACTGCCTGCTTTAAAACCGATGATATTGGCACCGGTTTTATTCCGGATGTCAAGTTCACGGATTGACTTATCCTTCAGCCGGTCGGGCAGGTTGCTGTAAGAAATCTCTTCCAGTTTAATATTAATACGACCCGTGATATGATCAATGAACTCAATAACATCAGGTTTGGTTACCAGAGCCGCCATGTGAGTGCCGCCGATTTTATCCGGCATGATCACGTTATCAGCCCCGGCACGTTTCAGCTTATTTTCACTGGCGTCATCCGATGCGCGGCTGATAATTTTCACCCGGGGGTTCATTTCCCTGGCGGTCAGTACTACGAATACATTGTCAGCATCGCTTGGAAGTGTTGTAATCAGGGCCCTGGCATGTTCAATACCTGCACTCATCAACACTTCATCCCGGGTAGCATCCCCCTGAACAAAAATCTGTGAGCCATCTTCCTTCAGGGCGTCAATGATGGCCTGTCCGGGTTCAATGATCACGAAAGGCATATGGCCGCTTTTAATCTGTTCACATGCCTGCTTGCCGTTGCGGCCATAACCGCAAACGATCACATGGTTCCTGAGGTTTTTTATCACGCGAGTTGTTTTATAATGTTGGAAATATTGCCTGAATTCACCTTCGATAACATAGGTTGTAATGACCGAAATCGCGTAGGCGAAGGTGCCCAGACTGAAAATAATCAGGATAATGGTGAATATTTTTCCGGAATCGCTCAGCGGATACACCTCCCTGTACCCCACCGATGCGACCGTGATGATGGTCATGTATAGGGCATCCAGCATGGAATAATCCTCAACCAGCATATATCCGCAGACACCGCCCAGGATAACCATCAGCACCATCGATGCCGCAATATAAATTTTTCTGAAATACCTAAACTGATTCAAGAATTCAACCTTATTTACCTCGCGAAAATATCAATTTATCAAAGTACAGGGAACGACCAGGAAAATAGTTTTAAACAGGAAAACAATACGCTCAACAGGAAGTCCCTTCAATACGCACCATTATTCCGGTGAAATTGATTAATTTGTCAAGTAGCTTATCTTTGATTCCGAATTTTAAACGTCCGCGTCATCCCTGCCGCTTCTTTCAAATTTGAATGAACAGCATGCCTTATCCGATCAGAGAAATCACGGACAATCCGTGTCTTTCATCTTTTACTGGAATCACATTCACTTGTAATAGCTTTCCTGTTTTTTTATTCCCCTATCGCAGGGATCCTGCCGGACGGTCCTCCAAAACCATTTTAATTTGATGTATATTTATCCATCCATTTACTCATACTTAATCCTTTTGTTTCACCCTTCCGACCCCTTGCAAAACCATGTCGTATTATTTTCCAGGCGTGGTTCTCCAATGGCCGCCGGGGGTTATTCCCGGAGGACAGGTCTGATTTAACAACACCATATTGTTTTTCATGAACGGTACACCATTAAAACTTCTTGCACTGGGTGACTCTTACACGATCGGAGAACGTGTTGCACCTGAAGAATGCTTCCCTGTTCAAACGGCCGGGTTGCTGAAAAAGGAAAACCTCATCTTCGAAACCGTAAAAATAACAGCCGCCACCGGCTGGACCACCGATGAACTGAAAGCCGCCATCTTGTCGGAGCATATAACCGGGCCATATGACGTGGTAACATTATTAATCGGAGTAAATAACCAGTATCGCGGCCGCGATATCATAAACTACCGCCTGGAATTCCGGGAACTGCTGCAAATGGCCTCGGGTTTTACCGGTAAGGGCGCCTCGGCGGTTTACGTGCTTTCCATTCCCGACTGGGGGGTCACGCCTTTTGCCGGGGATCGCGACCCTGTAAAAATTGCGCGGGAGATTGATGCCTTCAATGCCATCAACCGGGAGGAAGCACAACTTGCAAAGGCTCATTACATCGACATCACCGATATTACCAGGCGATCACCGGAGCAACCTGAACTGCTGGCCGATGACGGCCTGCATCCATCCGGAATCATGTACCGGGCATGGGCCGAAAGACTGGCTGACGTAATCAGAAAGACGATTTAAACCTCCTGCGAAGGTGCACTTTTCATTTCTTTTTAAAGTTGCGGTTTCGTTTGATATCCAGTCTTTCCAAAACAGAAGTCTGATTCAATTCCCGCCAGGCATCCGATGCAATCCATTGAGCAGAGCGCGCGGGCCGGATCCGGATCCGGTTGATGGCGGCCAGCGCCTGGGCATGTAAAAAGTGACTGCGTTTCCCGCATTGACGCAAGGCCCAATTGATCGCCTTTTTCACAAAATTGCGGTCATCGCCGGCCTCTTCTTCCATACGGGAGAAAAAGGGAATAAAATTCTGATCATCTCCCTTTTTATCGTGTACGGCCAACATGGCCATTAAGGCGAAACCGGCGCGCTTTTCAAACTCAGGTTCCCTCGCTGACCAATCCATGGCTTTTTCATAGGCCCATGGAGTTTTCCAGAAAAGGTTGCCGCAGGCCCCGTCACATACGGCCCAGTTTTGTATCGTTTTAATCCAACGTTCCATCTGGGCAGCCGTAACCTTTTTTGGATCCCCTGTAAGCGTTGCCAGCAGGCGGGCTTCGTGAATGCCCGTATCCCAGAGTTGCAGGGACAGTTCCTGGTTTTTCCCGATTTTTTTTGCCAAATCATGGATCACCGGATTGGGAATTCCCAGGGATTGCTCCGCCGGTATGGCAAAATGGGCGCGGGCCATCGCACTTTCCGGATCATACATGGTTTCCAGGCAGGCCATGATGTCATTAAAATCATTTAGGTTAAATGCATTCGTTGATGTCATATGGTAAAATTAAAAGAATAAGCCGAATCCATAAAAATTCCATGCAGGTGATTTATGTCATGGTTTCAAAACCTTTCCATGAATAGGTTTGAAGGTGGTTTTAATTTATCTTTGCCGGCCCGTCAATTTATTTATTGCAGTCTATGAAACGAGAAAAAACAGATGTCCTGGTCATCGGAGCCGGTCCTGCCGGTACCATTGCCGCATCTCTTATCCATCAGGCCGGTTTGAAAACCAGGATTGTTGAAAAACTCCGTTTTCCGCGCTTTGTCATCGGTGAAAGTTTGTTACCCCGCAGCATGGAAGCATTCGAAGAAGCCGGTTTCCTGGAGGCCATAAAAAAAGCAGGTTTCCAGGAAAAATTCGGAGCCAAGTTTGTCAAAGGTGAAATCACCTGCGATTTTAATTTTGCCGATCAGTTTACCAAAGGCTGGAACTGGACCTGGCAGGTTACACGTGCCGATTTCGACCAGTTGCTGGCCGATGAAGTCCGGAAGAAGGGCGTACAGGTTGATTTTGAAACGGAAGTCACCGGAATTGAGATGAACGGCACCGATTCCGTCACGACCGTAAAAAACAGTTCCGGTGAAGAAACCAAGATTGAATCCCGTTTTATCGTGGACGGGAGCGGTTATGGCCGGGTGATTCCGAGACTTTTCAATCTTGACCGGCCATCCAACCTGCCTCCTCGGAAGACCCTGTTCTCACACCTGAAGGATTTAAGGCGAATGGACTATCATGAGCCCAACCGGATCACCGTTGTGTCTCATGCTCCAGGCGTCTGGATCTGGATCATTCCATTTTCCACCGGTATCACGTCCGTAGGCTTTGTGGGAGATCCGGAGTTTTTTAAGCCGTTTAAAGGGACCCCTGAAGAGTGCCTGAGGGCCATGCTGCAAAGCGAACCGGTCACCAGGGAGCGCTTTGATCAGGCCGAGATGCTGTTTGAACCGCGCACGCTTGAAAGCTGGTCGGTGACAACTGACAGGTTCTACGGTGATGGATTTGTGCTCACCGGAAATGTGACGGAATTTCTTGACCCTGTATTTTCATCCGGTGTGACCCTGGCGGTATCCAGTTCACAACTGGCGGCCCACCTGGTGATCCGGCAACTGAAAGGGGAAAAAGTTGACTGGCAGAAAGAATACACCGATATCATGCAACAAGGCGTTGACGTTTTCCGCACCTATGTGATGAGCTGGTATGACGGATCTTTACAGGATATTTTTTATGCTCCCAATCCCAACAAAGACATCATGAAAATGATTTGTTCGGTGCTGGCCGGTTATGTCTGGGATACCAGCAATCCATATGTTCGTAAGCATGAAAAGGCCGTTAAAACCCTTGCCGAGGTGGTGCGGATGGAAGCTCATTCCATGTGAGGCCTGCTGATTTTAACCTTTTACCGGATTAACGGAATGAAATCAAACAAGCAAACAGGCTTTGCGGTCTTTCTTTCAATCAAATGCTGAAATAGTGCATATTATTTTTCCCTGACCATGGGAGAAATACCATCATAGCGGGTAATAATGACGGTTTTATCCTTTTCAATAAAACCAAATTCAGCGCTTGCCGTAAGGATTTCTCCCCTGAACAGAATTTTTCCGGATGGTCTTAAGGAAGTGGTGGTCTGCGCCTCCTGTCCTACCCAGTCATGTACCGGCAGGTTTGTTTCCATTCCTGTACCTGGCGTCATGGAATTCTGCAGCACCATCCGTTTGAAAGCTGGTGTATGCATGAATCCCTTGCCGAGGGTAAGGAACATGACCAGGGAGGCCACCATGGCCAATACGACAATAGCCACGGAGGTGAGGATTTGTGCCGGACCGATACCGGTAAAATCAAAACCCTGGTTATTCAGCATGCTGGCTGCCAGTCCGCCAACGGTGAAGAAAATGCCCAGTATGCCGGTTATGCCGAATCCGGGTATGACGAATATTTCAAGGGCAATCAGGATCATGCCCACGATAAAAACAAGGATTTCCCAGTTGGCGGCCAGCCCCTCCAGATACAGCGGAGCAAAATAAAGGATGGCGGCCAGGATACCGGCAATCAGCGGAAAGCCAATACCGGGATGCTGCATTTCGAAATAAAGTCCGCCGAGCATGACCAGAATCAGGATGCCGCTGATGGCGGGATGAATCAAGATGCCGATGATATTTTCCACCCACGTGGGGTCATATACGAAGGTTTTATAATCGTTGATTTGCTCTTTTCCGAGCACCTGTCTCCAGTTTTCGGCCATGCCGTCACAAAAACCGTTTTTCATGGCTTCGGAAGGTGTAAACGTCAAAACCTTTCCTGAATCGTTAACCCCCGGGATGTAAATTCTCGGATCCACCATGGCTTCCGCGATATGCGGATCGCGATGCCGGGCTTCTGCCGTGGAACGCATCATGGCACGCATATAGGACTGGTACTTGTCGGGCAGGGCTTCGGCCTGTTGATTAACCACCGTGGCCGCGCCCATGCTGGACCCGGTTCGCATGTATATCCGGTTGCAGGCCAAAGCGATGAGGGCACCGGCAGATGCCGCATTATTGTTAATAAAGACCAGTACAGGAACCGGACAGTTCAGCAATTTAGTTCGTATGCTGTCGGCGGCATCCAGCATTCCTCCATACGTATTCATTTCAATCAGGATGCAGGCGGCGTTCATGGAAACGGCTTCATCAACTGCCTGGGCCGCTTTGCGGGCCATAGCCGGAGTAATTTCTTCCATGATGGAAAACCGGTATACCAGCGGTACCTCTTTCGCATTCGAGAGGCATGTCATGCATACCAGAACAACAATGACTGCCGTTATATATGAAGTTAATTTTGTGAACATGTTAATTACTTTGTTAATAACCTGATTGTTGCAAAAAACAGCCCTGTTCATTAAAAACTAAATTTGTGTAAAATTAATTGATTATCACAGGATGATGCAGCCTTTCAGAACTATTTTTCTTCTTTTCTATGTTTTTTTGCTGACCGCCCAGGTTTCTCAGGCTCATACCTGGCCGGCAGACACACTTCAACAAAAGAAGGTAAACGGTGTCCGTGTAAAGTTGTATAAGGTCCAGGCTAAGGACAGTTGGAGCAGCATATCAAGGAAGAGCAAGGTTAGCGTGGCCTACCTGATGTCGGTTAATAACGGAGTTGAAAACCTGAAACCCGGTCAGATCATCAACATCCCGACGGAAGAGAAAAAACCGGATGCCGGTCAGGAAAAGCCCGTCACCCTTCCGGTTGGAGCTGATGAATCGGAGCCACCAGCACCTGTCAAAGAATCAAAAGAATCAAAATACCAGGAAGCCGTTTATCATACCGTTAAAAAGGGTGAGACGCTGTTCAGGGTCAGTAAATTCTATAACCAGTCGGTTGAAAACATCAAAACCTGGAACAAACTGCGTGACAATAACCTGAAGGCGGGCCAGAAGCTGATTGTGAACCATGTTTACAAATATAAAAAGGGCGGCACTGAAAAACCATCCCGGGTGGCTACCATCTCCACCACCGCCCAGGCCAATACGAAAAGCGAATCACCTGTCTCCAATAAAAAGGAACCTGATCATCAGGATATAGCACCTGCCGCAACCCAGCCTTCCGGTCTGGTGGCCAGTTCGGAGAGAACCAGTACGGGTTTAAATGAAACTGCCGGCGCTACAGTGGTTACCAATACCTCCACCACAACCAACGGCCGTATTGTCAGGCAGGTACAGGAAACCGGGGTGGCCGCCTGGATCATGGACGGGGATTTAAACCAGCATAAATATTATGCGCTGCACCGCAGCGCACCTGTTGGAACCATAATCAAGGTTACTAATCGCATGAACGGGCGCTATGTATTTGTAAAAGTGGTGGGCCTGATGCCGGATACCGGTGACAACCAAAACCTGATCATTAAAATTTCACAGGCCGCCTCCAATAAAATCAATGTCCTGGATTCCCGTTTCCAGGCTGAATTGAGTTACGGAGTTGCGGAATAAACCAGCTTCATGAAACCCGAATATACCGAATATTCCATTTTCCGGTTTTTCCTCATGCTGGAATTGCTTTTCGTCAGGCGGGGAATGAATACGGAAGAACTGGCCAGGAAGGAAATGGAACTCCTGGAGGGCACACGAAAGATTTCCTGATCCTGGGCAATGCTTTCCGGAAATGAACGTCCAGTCCCATAATTGTTTATAATTTATAGTTAAAGAAATATGCTTTTGAGTACATTTGCGTCACATTTTCCCAACCCCTCCCCTGCTTTTTGCAGATTTTGATTCTATCACCAAACCCTATACTCCCGCCATGAAACAATTGTTTATTTTATTTTTTGCTTCCAGCCTGCTGTTTGGATGCAAGTCATACAAGGAAGAATTTGAAAAGTCAAATCGCGAACGGGACTCCATCCTGACGCTGGCTATTCAAAAGGAAGCGGCGATCGATTCCTTTGTCACTTCTTTTACAGAAATTGAAAGCAACCTGGACAACATCACGCAGCGACAAAACATCATTTCAACACAGGCCAAAAACAGCACAGAGTTTTCCAGGGATGCCAAGCAGCGCATCAACGAATCCATACAGGCTATCAATGAACTGATGGAAAAAAACAAGGCCGAACTGGAATCGCTTCGGAAGAAACTAAAGGGCAGCAATGCCCGCATCGGCAGCCTGGAAAAAATGATTGCCAGCCTGAACGAACAGGTTGCTCAGAAGGACTCCGAACTGGCCGTATTAAACCTGCAACTGCTTTCCCTGAACAAGAATATAGACAGTTTACATGTATTTATTGATACCATTTCCGCCCAGAACCAGTTCAAGGCGCAGGTCATCAGCGATCAAACCACCCGGCTGCACACAGCTTTTTACGTGGTGGGAACCTACAAGGAACTGCGGGATAAAAACGTATTGAATAAAGAAGGCGGTTTTCTGGGTTTGGGTAAGGAACAAAAGCTGAAATCCGATTTCAACAATGAAGCCTTTACCCGTATTGACTTCACCCAGCTGGCCACCATCACCATCAATTCAAAAGGAGCCAGGGTACTGACCAACCACCCGAGCGATTCCTACCGGATTGACGGGGATAAGAAGCAGGTGCGCAGCCTGATGATTACCGATGCCGAAAAATTCTGGAAAGTTTCCAAATACCTGGTTATCGTAACCAACTAATTTCAGGAAAAAAAGGATAAAGGGTACCACAAGCGCTCTTTTTTATAGTATTTCTGCGATCCCCTCCTTGGAAACGGATTGAGCGATAAATCATTACTCATGCGCCTGTATATGGAGGGCGGAATCGATTTCCCGTGAGGGCTGAACCTGCACACGGAACAAGTCCTTTCGCTTTAGCACCCTACTGATGGTGACCATCCGGCCCTCTTAATTTCCTGCCAGGGTTCCCGAAGCATGGTCCTCACAGGTATCAGCCACCAGTTTTTGAACATAAGTCAGGGCCAGGGGGGTCAGCATGCAGCAGCCGGAAAGGGCTCCCACAAAGCCTACTTCCGGGTTCATCAGCCGGTGATCACCCCTGCAGGCAGTTGCGGCTGAGGCCTCCGGCTTCATCCCCCCCGGTAACCCAGGAATGGGTATGGTCAAAGGAGGGGTAAAATAATCTTCACGGCTATTAATCCAGGGTAAGGTTACTTCCTGTTGGGGCATGCTTGACCGATTTTTGGAATAAAAATATTTTAACAATGCGAGCGTATATACGCAAAAACCCTTATGTTTGTATACCGATAAACGAACGGAAAACACAAATCCGGGAATTCCTTCTTCCATTCCCCTTTTCCAGGTTAACATCCAGATCCAAACCAGAACGGACATGAAAAAATACATTGTGCAAATTTATCTGCCGGATTATCTTGGCGATGATTTTTATGAATTGATCCCCAGGCACAGGGAATACATCAATGTGCTGATTGAAAAAGGACATGTCATCAATTATTGCGTCAATGCCGAGCGCACCAAGGGCTGGATTGAAATGAACGCCCGGTCCGTTGAGGAAATTAAAAACCTCATCAGCCGTTTTCCCATCAAACGGTTTATACGTTACGACATCAATGAAATCATGATTTTTGACGGAGAGGCATACCGCCTGCCCAAGATGGTGATGAATTGAACCGGCCATAACCGCCGGCCCTATTGCGGCCAGCCTAGCCCACTTTTTTGCCCTTAACCACTTTCTGGTCCAGTTCAAATTTATCCAGGCTTTTGATTTTCAAAACGAGAAAAACCGGATCACTCCCGGTGGTCACGTAATATAATTTCTCCCCGTAATTCACCGTTGGCTTTTGCCTGTCATTCATCACCTGCAGGACATAATATCCATTCCTGTTCTGCAGGCTTCCGAATACCAAAAATTTATTCGCCCCGTCCTCCACCGAAATGCTGACCCGGTTACCGTCATGTACTTTGGAAATCACACAGGGGGTTCCGGCCCTGATCACGATTTCCTCCACCTTGCTTCCTCCTTTAATGGTGAGTGTGCCTTCCGTGGTTTCTTTTTCCTTTTCGTTGATTTCAGCTCGTTTCAGGACGATGATATCAGACGTGTAGAACTGAATGGCTTTCAGTTCATTTTCGTTCAGCTTATACTTTTCCCTCAACCCCTGTGTAAAGGGTACTTTCGGAGAACACGATACCATCAACAGCAGGATGGGGAGGATGACCAGGGGATATTTTTTCATATTCAATATTTTTAGCACCTGCTTTAACGCCAAACCCGGTAAAAGATTTCAGACCGTTTGGGTTCTGCAAAAATATAACCTATTCACGTAACCCGGTGAATTTTATTTGGAGAT
>CAYWHE010000076.1:0-17275 GCA_964458125.1 uncultured Flavobacteriaceae bacterium
GACAGTTATCGTTACCTGATGACGAAGAAAGCCAGTGAAGAAGTTTCCAGGATGAGAAATGTAAAATCCCTGGAACCCGTTATTCAGCCCAAAGGCCAGTTTGAAGATTATATTTTTCCTTTTGACCCTAAACTGCCCTGGAACGTGGATAATTTCGGACCCGTTTACATTCCCAAAGCCGGGGATAAAATCGACCTCCATGCCGGCAACATAGCTATCTACCGCAGGGCCATCAGCATATATGAACACAATAAACTGGAAGAACGGGACGGTAAAATTTTTATCAACGATGCCGAAGCCGGCAGCTATACGTTTAAAATGAACTACTACTGGATGATGGGCGATAACAGGCATAACTCTGCCGATTCCAGGTTCTGGGGCTTCGTTCCCGAAGACCATATCGTAGGCAAGGCCGTTTTCATCTGGATGTCCTGGAACAGTAACGGATCCCTGCTCCACAAAATCCGATGGAGCCGGCTTTTCAGGCTGATTCATGACTGAGGGGCCGGCTGTTTTTTCCACGGCAGCCTTTCCTTCCATTGAATATCTTTTTTATTTGCTGAAATACCCGGAAGTCAGCCTGGAGGTCCGGGAGCATTTTATCAAACAAACCAACCGGAACCGTTATCATATTGCCGGGCCTGCCGGCCTGCAAACGCTTTATATTCCGGTCCGCCACGAAGACCTGCACCGGGTTCCCATCGGCAATATCCGTATCAGTTACGAATCACCCTGGCCCCGTACCCACTGGAGAACACTGGAAGCCGCCTATAACCGGTCGGCCTTTTTTGAATTTTATGCCGATGAGCTGAAAACAATCCTGTTACGTCATTATACCGGGCTTGTTGAATTTAATGAAGCCGTACTGGAGTGGATGCTCCGGTCCATGCGGCAAACCAAACGCTTAAGCTATACGAAAGATTTCGAACAAAATCCGAAGGACAGGGCAGATTTCCGGGCTTTGAGCAACTGCAAAAACAACAAGGCCGTATTTCTTCAGGCATTTAAGGCATATCCGCAGGTTTTCGGAGTACAACATGGCTTTATTCCCAACCTCAGTTTTCTCGATCTGCTTTTCAGTATGGGTCCTTCAGCGAAAAATTACCTGTAAGCGGTCAGGTAAGCATGCCTCCATCCACATGAATCACCTGACCGGTGATGTATGCCGACAGATCACTGGCAAGAAACAGTACCAAGTTTGCGACATCTTCAGCCGTACCTCCACGTTTCAGGGGAATGGATTCCCGCCATTGTTTCACCGTATCGGGATTCAGGGCACCGGTCATTTCGGTTTCGATGAAGCCGGGTGCAACGGCATTGCAGCGTATGTTCCGGGAGCCCAGTTCCAGGGCGATGGATTTGGTGAAACCGATGATACCGGCTTTGGAAGCGGCATAATTGGACTGGCCTGCATTCCCTTTCACGCCCACTACGCTGCTGATATTGATGATGGAACCCTTTCGCTGTTTCAGCATGGGCCGCTGGGCGGCTTTGGTGATATTAAATACCGATTTCAGGTTGGTCCTGATCACATCGTCAAACATTTCCTCTGTCATCCGCATAAGCAGGTTGTCGCGGGTAATGCCTGCATTGTTCACCACCACGTAAAGCGATCCGAATTCGGCCGTCACATTGTTTACCAGTTCTTCCGCAGCCGCATAATCAGAAGCGTCGGAACGGTAACCTTTGGCTCTCACGCCCAGGTTCATTAATTCATTTTCCAGTTCCAGTCCTTTTTCCGGGGATGAAAGGAACGTAAATGCTACATGGGCTCCTTCCAGTGCGAGTTTAAGAGCGATCCCCCTCCCTATTCCCCTGGATGCACCGGTGACCAGTGCTGTTTTTCCTTCGAGTAATTTCATAACCGTAATTTCTGTTTCCTTCAAAGCCTGAAGAGCCTGTTAAACCGCATGCATCTGAATTTCCGCCTTCCCGTCCTCCTGATTATGGCTATTTCTATAGAAATTTTAACAATAGGCTGATTTATCGGGGGAAGAATTTTTTTATAAACCGAAATTTTTACTTTTGCTGCCAAATATAAACTAAACAGCAGAACCATGAAAAAAATACTTTTAGGACTTTCCCTGTTATTTGTCATCCCGGTTGTTCAGGCGCAATCAGTCCGGGTCGGTGTAAAAGGCTCAGCCAATTCGACCTGGCTGCTCAATACCAACGTATTTGACACCGATGAGGAACTTGATCACTCCGCCTCCTTCGGAGGCAATGCCGGTATTTCAGCCACCTACATGTTTAACGATCTCATCGGGCTTTCGCTGGATGTTATGTTTGCATCCGTTAACCAGCAGTATAAAGGTGAAATCAAGGGACTTCCCGGCGATAACACCTTTATGCTGAAGGAAAAGTTACGGTATATCGATCTTCCCCTGATGTTTAAACTGACCTCCAAACAGGGACCTTATTTTGAGATCGGACCCAAATTTTCCATGCTCAATGCACACCGGGAAGAACTTAAATTTGATAATGATAACTACTCCGGCTTTAATACAGGCGGCAATTTTAAAAACGATTTTAATGCCTTCCAGATTTCTGCCGTTCTCGGATTCGGGGTTGACATCAATATCGCCAAGGACATGTACATCACGGTCGGACTGCGGCTGGCATATGGCATTTCCGATGCCATGAAGAAAAGGAGCGATGCTGAACTTCAAAGTGATTTTGGCAATCAGGATCCGGAGTACTGCATCCTTCAACGGTATGTTTCCTATAAAGACGGGGATTACTCCGGCGGGGACCAGATTTACAAATACAAACCCTCTCACTCGGCTGCTGGAGGACTGGTAGTCGGCTATACCTATAGTTTCGGAGGTAAGGAATAATTTCCCCCAACTTTCCCGCAAGGATGCAGGCTGGCTGAAGTCGCTGACTCCTTGCGGGATTTTTTACGCCCTTTTCGTCAGAAATCGTAACAATCACCTCCCCTGCTTTTTTTTCTCATTTTTCCGCATCCAGCCACCTTAATTCCGAAATAAATATCGGCGCCGGAGACATCCCATAAACCGGTAAATGCCCCTATCTTATCGGTTCCCAAAACAAAAAATCCATAGCGCAGGGCCAGTCCGAAACGGGGCCTGGTATAATCGTATAAAGAAAACGGCAAAGCCACTTCCAGGTTCCGGGTTTCATAACGGGGGGTAATGGAAAGCTGGTTGGGGCGCAGAATCCTGTTTTTACCCAGGGGTATTCGCTGAATAACAGAGGCATTCACATACCAGCCAGGGGCCAGGCAGTAATCCACTTGTATGGAAGCGGCCACGGGTGTCATCATGGAAAATCCGTCACCCGAACGGGATGCCTCCGGGTCATTAAAAAAATGGCTGCTGAGGGAACTGTCAAAGGCGGACAGCCCGGAAAATTTTACCGTGTCCATACCCGGCCATTGCATGCTCCGGTTCCGGAAAGAATAAACGCCTGCATTGGAGGACAGTCTGGCATACCCCAGATCAACGAGGGAAAACCCGGTTCTGAATTTATATTTCCTGAAGGCCCGGCTTCTTTTTCCGCATTCGTAGGCCCTTTCCAGCCGGCCCACCATCCAGGTAAAACCGATATCACCTCCAAAGCCCTGTCCTTTTATTGAAAACAGCTGACCGGTCATGTTGCCATCCTGGTCAAAAGCCGTATGTCCATAACTGCCCGACAGGTTTTCCACGATAAGCAGATCGGAGGAAGGAACCAGGTAATCAATGGAACCGACATCAATAAAGAGGGCATTCAGCGGTAACAGGTACTTCAATGTGACGGCGCCGGTGAGCAGGTTTTCACCGGATTCATTCAGCACCATGCCTCCGCTCAGGCCAATTTCGGACCAATGCAGCATCGCCGCCTGGAAGGCGCCTGAATGGAAAGGAATGCCGTGCTGGGGATCATAATTAAATCCTTTATACATGAACTTGGCCAGATGAAAAGGCACTCTCCGGGCGCTTAAACCCATTCTCATGGCCGTATGGAGGCCAAAGGCAAAATTACCCCGGTTGATCAGCAAAGATGGTCCTTTCAGCAGGATCTGGGCATACCCGCTTTTGAGTGTATTCGTATACCGGTCGCTGATTCTGTCATCGGAAACAGCCTCTCCCTTTACCGATTTGGCAATCAGGGAACTTCTTCTTTTGATGTATATGTAACTGTTCTGGATAAAAATGTCACCTGAAATAAGATTGATTTCAAATGAATACGGCGCCGCCACCATGGTGGAAGGATTGAGCCCCATTCCCATCTGCCCGGCAAAGTTGCTGTTGCTGATGCCCCACATTTCCTGGGCAATCATTTCCTGTACTGAAAAGAAAATAAAAAGTAAAACAACTGCTTTTTTCATGGCAGGATTTCCAGGTGGTTCTGACCACTTGAAACGTAGCTATAAAGATAAAAGTTTACATGGAACGGTTACCGCCGGCCCCGAAAAGTTTTCCAACGGTACTGATGGAATACCGGTTACCGGTAAAAATTCAGGCTTTTACCAGGAAAAGTTCCTTCAACTTCTCCAGGGTATAATCGATTTCCTCCTTCGTGTTGAAACTGCTGAAGGAGAATCGCACAGCAGGGCGGTCCGGGTCTGCCTGTATGCCTTTCAATACATGCGATCCCACGCTGCTACCCGAGGAACAGGCACTTCCTCCGGAGGCCGCAATGCCGTTGATGTCCAGGTTAAACAACAACATCTCGGCCTGGTCCGTTGGAGGAAAGGACACATTTAAAACAGTATAGAGGTTGTTTTCCGCAACGTCACCGTTAAACTGTATGCCGGGGATTTCCCTTTTGAGTTTTTCAATCATGTAATTTTTCAATCCAAGGATGTATTCCCGGTCCTTTTCCATGTTATGGTAAGCGATTTCAAGCGCTTTGGCAAGTCCTACAATGCCATACAGGTTTTCCGTTCCACCGCGCATGTTCCTTTCCTGGGAACCGCCTGTGATAAAGGGGTTTATTTTCACCTGGTGGCTGATGTAGATAAATCCAACACCCTTGGGACCATGGAATTTATGCGCGGCGCAGGAGACAAAGTCAACGGGAAGTTCAGACAGGTTGTGATGAAAATGACCCATGGTCTGAACCGTGTCGCTGTGGAAAATTCCATTGTACCGGTGACAAAGAGAACCGATTTTTTTGATGTTGTTTACAGTTCCCAGTTCATTGTTGGCATGCATGAGGGACACCAGGGAAGGGTCGTTGTTTTTCAGCAACTCTTCCAGGTGGTCAAGATCCACCCTGCCCGATTGGTCGATTTTCACATAGCTGAGTTTCACCAGGCCCCTGTGTTCAAGCTCTTCGAGCGTATGCAAAACGGCGTGATGTTCAATCGGGGATGTGATGGCATGTTTCAGCCCGAGGTCGTGAATGCTGCAACGGATGGCCATGTTATTGGCCTCGGTTCCGCCGGAGGTGAAAAAGATCTCGGCAGGTGTAACGCCCATCAGACGGGCAACCGTTTTCCGGGCCTGTTCGATGGCAGCACGGTTTTCACGGCCAAAAGCATGAATGGAAGACGGATTTCCGTACTGGTTTTTCATGACCGAAACCATTACGTCAATCACTTCCGGATGCAGGGCCGTGGTGGCTGCATTATCAAAATAAACTTTCATATCGGGATTGCAGGAAAATGAGGATGCAAGATACGGATTTATCTCTAAACCAACCAAATCAGGCTTTGGCCATCATCTGGCTGATCAAGTCCTTGATGTCGGAGATAATTTTTTCAGCCAGGTTTTCTGCCGTGGTCTCCGACTGGCTTTCAGCATAAATGCGTATGATGGGTTCGGTATTGGACCGTCTTAAATGCACCCATTCCTTGTCAAATTCAATCTTCACCCCGTCCATGGTGTTCACGGGATTCTTTTTATACCTGGTTTTAATCCCTTCCAGGATCTCATCCACATTAATTTCAGGGGTCAGCTCGATTTTATTCTTGGAAATAAAATAATCGGGGTATTTTGCGCGGAGCATGGAGCAGGTTTTTCCAAATTTTGCCAGGTGGCTTAAAAAGAGGGCAATTCCGGCCAGGGCATCGCGGCCGTAATGTAATTCGGGAACAATCACGCCGCCATTTCCCTCACCCCCAATAACCGCAAAATGGGTTTTCATCATCTCCACCACGTTGACCTCCCCGACGGCGGAGGCAAAATATTTTCCCCCGGCCGCTTCGGTAACATCCCGCAAAGCGCGGGTAGAGGAAAGATTGGAAACCGTATTTCCCTTTTTATGCTGCAGTATATAATCTGCAACGGCCACCAATGTGTATTCCTCCCCAAACATTTCACCGTCCTCACAAACCAGCGCCAACCTGTCCACATCAGGATCCACCACGATGCCTAAATGTGCTTTTTTCTTCACCACCTCCTTGGAAATATCCCTCAGGTTTTCGGGCAATGGTTCGGGATTATGCGGAAACTGCCCATTGGGCTCACAGTACATTTCGATGATTTCAGCCACACCGAGTTGCTTCAGCAAGGCCGGGACGGCAATTCCTCCGGTGGAGTTCACGGCATCCACGACTACTTTGAATTTCCTGGACCGGATGGCCTCCACATCCACCATGGGCATTTTCAGGATGGCCAGAATGTGTTCCTCAATGGCCTTCTCCACCCTGTTCACACGACCGAGATGATTGACATCCTTAAACGAAACAGCATCTCCTTCTGCGATGGACAACACCTCTTCCCCGTCTCTGGCAGATAAAAATTCTCCCTTTTCATTCAGCAGTTTCAGCGCATTCCATTGCTTGGGATTATGGCTTGCGGTGAGGATGATGCCTCCCTGGGCCTGGTACCGGGTGACCGCCATTTCAACCGTTGGGGTGGTGCTCAGTCCCACATCATCGATATCGATGCCAAGTCCCAAAAGCGTTCCCGTGACGAGGGCATTGACCATCTCACCGGAAATGCGGGCATCCCTTCCGATCACCACTTTAATTTTTTCCTTTCCCGGGTTTCTTTTCAGGAGCCAGGAACCATAAGCAGCTGCAAATTTGACGGTGTCGTATGGCGTAAGCCCATCACCCTGTTTCCCCCCGATGGTCCCCCTGATTCCGGAAATAGATTTGATTAATGTCACGAGCAGTCGTTTTAAACAGACTGCAAATATACCCAAAATTGAGGCACTTCGGGCAGCATGGGATCTTCTGTTGATAAATTCGGCCGTTGGTTAATAAAAAAATTACCGCTCCGGTTATTTACGAATCGTTCTTACAACATTTCAACAACCGTATCATTCCAACATGTTTTGTTTATTTTTCGCGTTTAAATTCAATGTCATGAATATATTGCAACCATTACTGGTTACCTGTTTAATGTTATGTTTCCTTAACACGACGGCACAGGATACAACTGTCATCCGGATCCTGGAAACCGGACAATCGATATCCATGCGCGGGTTATCGCTTCCCGATCCGAAAACGGTATGGGTGAGTGGCAATAATGGAACCATAGGATTGTCAAATGATAGTGGTATGACCTATATATTTAAGCATGTTAATAATCACAATAAATTAGATTTTAGGGATATACATGCTTTTAATGATACAGAAGCTTTAATTATAAATGCCGGTTCACCAGGCTATATTCTGAAGACTTTGGATGGAGGCAATAACTGGAAAGAAGTATATGTTAACCGGGAGAAAAATATATTTTTTAATGGTTTTGATTTTTGGGACAATCAACATGGGATTGCCTTCAGCGATCCCGTTAAAAACAAATTATTTATCGTGACAACCCATGACGGGGGTGAAACCTGGCAGGAACCGGACTCCATTGACATGCCGGAATGTTATGAGGAAGAGGCTGGTTTTGCGGCCAGTGGAAGCAGCATTCACTGTGGAAGGGCCGGAAAAGTTATCATCGGAACCGGTGGCAGTCATGCCCGGTTATTTCGTTCAGATGATTTCGGTACCCATTGGAACGTGCTGGAAACACCTATGAAAAGCGGGACTGCAAGCAGCGGAATTTTTTCCGTAGTTCTTACCGATGAGAACAGGATTTACATTTCCGGAGGGGATTACAAGGCCGATAGTCTGGGGGGAATGAATTTCTTTTTCACCGATGATGGCGGTCTGGAATGGAATCAACCCGAATCCTCCCCGGCGGGATTTTCTTCCTGCCTGATCCAGTCATCCGGGAACAGCATGGTATCAACCGGTACAAGAGGCACGGATCTTTCCTTCGATGCCGGCGCCACCTGGTTCAAAGCCGATTCACATCCTTTTTACGTTACCGCCACTTGTGATTCCTGCTCCTACATCATGTTTGCCGGTCCCAATGGACGACTGGGAAGGATGGAAAGAAAATAGTTTATCATTATTTATTTTAGTCCGGAGCAAATTGCGGGTATCAATTCCCTTCCCGAACAGACTGACACCTGACCTGAAAGTTAACACCTATCCGGCATAATAACTGCAGTACCCTTTGTTGAAGAGCAAATTCATCCCTATTCCATTCCTAAAATCAAATTCCAGCCTTAAATAAACAGGGCTGATCCGTGTTTTGATTTTTCCTGACAGAACAAATTTGCAATAATTATGAACAGGGCTTCGTTGAAAGAATCGCCCCCTGTTCCTGCGGTTTGAATTTTACAAGGGGTACATTTACCGATTAATCCCCAGTTGCATGGCTCGAAAAGGCAATACCCTCAGAAATAAAAACGAATCCGGTGAAACGGCAAGAACTTCAATCCAGGAGAAAAACAGTAAGCAAAACCCGATTAAAAAAATAATTGCATTTGCCGGCGATGAGCGACTGCACAAGGCTTTTGGCTTTGCCCTGTTGCTGGCTTCGGCTTTCATGCTGATCGCCTTCACCTCCTTCCTCTTCACCTGGCAGGCCGACCAGGATAAGGTCAGGGGTTCCTGGGTACAATTGCTTTTACATTCCGACAGCGTAGCTGAAAACTGGCTGGGAAAGACCGGGGCCATCCTTTCTTTTATTTTTATCCAGAACTGGTTTGGCATAGCTTCCTTTGCGTTTGTATTACTGAGTTTTTTAGCCGGCTTTCGAATACTGTTTGAAATCCGCCTGCTCCCGTTACGCAAAACCCTGCTGCATTCCGTTTTCGCCCTGTTGTTCGTTTCCACCACCCTGGGATTTGTATTCAGTTCCTTCAGCGACCTGTTGTTTTTAGGCGGAGCTTTCGGGTATGAATCCGCCCTCTGGTTAACTGGAACCTTTGGATCCATTGGCACTTCCCTGTTCCTGGCCATCACGGCATTAGCTTTTTATTCCATCACCCTTCGAATCCCGCTTCGTCTTCCTGCACGTTCACAGGCTGTTGATCCGGCTCAAAACCCTGTTGATCAGGAAGCAGTAAAAAATGTCCCGACAGGAAATAAACGAATCATTCCGGAACCGATGGAGGAAGAAATAACAGCTGAAACGGAAGCCGTTCCTGCCATCGAACTCCATGTCATCAAGCCTGTACAACCAGAACGCGCCCCTTCTCCTGAACTTATTCTGGACGCCCCGGAAATTCCGGATCCGGTTCTGTCTGAGCATGAAGTGACTCTTGCCATTGAAACCATAGAGGAAGAGCATGCGGTCATGGATGAGGTTGAAAACATTCTCGGCGATACCCTGGGCGATTACGATCCTACACTGGACCTTTCTTCCTATCGCTTTCCTGAAACCGATTTGCTGGAAAATTACGAAAGTAAGCGGGCGCTGAGCCACGAGGAACTGAGGGCCGAACTGGAGTCGAACAAAGACAGGATCGTTCAAACTCTGGGGCATTACAATATTTCAATTGAAAAGATTAAGGCCACCGTTGGTCCGACGGTAACCCTGTTTGAAATCGTACCACAGGCGGGAGTCAAGATATCCAAAATCAAGAACCTGGAAGATGACATTGCCTTAAGCCTGGCAGCCTTGGGTATCCGCATCATCGCACCCATGCCCGGCAAGGGTACCATAGGCATTGAAGTTCCCAACCAGAAGCCCGAAGTGGTGGCCATGAAATCAGTGCTGGCTTCCGAAAAATTCATTGGCAGCGATTATGATTTGCCTATTGGCCTGGGCAAAACCATTTCCAATGAAGTTTTTGTGGCCGATCTGGCCAGGATGCCTCACTTGTTGATGGCCGGAGCCACCGGCCAGGGAAAGTCGGTGGGGTTAAATGCCGTTTTGGTTTCGTTGTTGTATAAAAAACACCCCTCCCAGGTGAAGTTTGTGCTGGTGGATCCCAAAAAAGTGGAGTTGACCTTGTTCAGGAAAATCGAAAGGCATTTTCTGGCTAAACTTCCCGGCGAGGAAGATGCCATCATCACCGACACCAAAAAGGTGGTCAACACCCTGAATTCACTGTGTATTGAAATGGATCAACGCTATGACCTGCTGAAGGAGGCCCAGGTTCGCAACATCAAAGAATACAACGCAAAATTCGTGAGCCGGAAACTCAATCCGAACAACGGCCACCGTTTCCTGCCGTTCATTGTACTGGTCGTGGATGAGTTTGCCGACCTGATCATGACAGCCGGAAAGGAAATCGAAACGCCCATAGCCCGCCTCGCACAATTAGCCAGGGCCATCGGCATACACCTGATCATCGCCACCCAACGGCCTTCGGTCAACATCATCACCGGTACCATCAAGGCTAATTTCCCCGCCAGGCTTGCTTTCCGGGTTTCGTCCAAAATTGATTCCCGTACCATCCTCGATACGGGCGGAGCCGATCAGCTCATCGGCCGTGGCGATATGCTGCTTTCCACCGGTGCAGACCTGATCCGCCTGCAGTGCGCCTTCGTGGATACACCGGAGGTGGAAAAAATCACCGATTTCATCGGATCCCAACGGGGTTATCCGGATGCCTTCCTCCTTCCTGAATACGTTGGGGAGGCCGATAAGGCACTCGATATGGATGCAGGCGAAAGAGATCCCCTCTTTGATGACGCGGCACGTATCGTGGTCACCCATCAGCAGGGCTCAGCCTCCCTGTTGCAGCGTAAACTGAAACTCGGGTATAACCGGGCCGGTCGCCTGGTGGATCAACTGGAAGCGGCCGGAATCATTGGCCCTTTCGAAGGCAGCAAAGCCAGGGAAGTTCGTGTAAAAGATGAGACCAGTTTGGAACAATATTTGAATGTCACCCGGTGATTTTTTTTATTCAGCATTAACCATCATCTTTGCAGTCTGTTAATTCAACATTTTCCTCATTCCTACCCTCCTCCTTCATGTTTTACCGTTATTTATTTTTAATGCTGTTCACCTGCCTTTTTGCTGAGGGTGTATCAGCGCAGATTACCAAAGACCCCAAGGCAAAAGAAATTCTGAACGGAGTCAGTGATCAATATAAAACCTATAAATCCGTCACAGCTGATTTTAAAATAATCATTGAGGACTTAAAGGCGAAATCCAAGGAGACGCAACAGGGTACCATTTCCATAAAAGGCAACATGTACAAACTCACCCTCTCCGACCAGGAAGTGATCTCTGACGGTAAGACCATTTGGACCTATTTAAAGGAGTCGAATGAGGTTCAGATGAATGAGCCGGGATCCAAGACCGGCGCCATTACGCCAGATAAACTCTTCACCATTTATGAAACCGGTTTCGGCTCCCGGTACATGGGCGAAAGGAATATCGATGGAAAAATTTACCAGCTTATCGAACTGGTCCCGGAGGATGCCAAAAAATCCTTTTTCAAAATTCAACTCCAGCTAAACAAATCCGAGAAGCAGGTTTCCAGTGCGAAGATTTTTCAGAAAAACGGCACCTACATCACCTACTCCATCGACAAATTCAGGCTGAACAACATCACCAATGACAGCCTCTTCACCTTCCGGAAGGAAAAACATCCCGGGGTGGAAGTCATCGATCTCCGCTGATTTTATCTGATCAGGGTGACGCGGCCATACTGCTGATGTTTTTCACCGAATACGTCCGTCACTAGGATATCGTAAACATATACATCCTGCTGGGCAGGATCGCTGCTTTTTGCAACCGATCCATCCCATCCCCTTGCATTATTGGTGGTTTGAAATATGTTCTCACCCCAGCGATTGAAGATGCTGATCTTCGCTTCGATTATACCTTCTCCGGCCACATAAAAATGATCATTGATGCCATCATCATTTGGCGTGAAGGCATTTGGCACCCACATCGAAAATATGGGTATGATGTGAACGGTTTTATAAACCGTATCCAGGCAACCATAAACATTTTCCACCACCAGCATGACCGTATAAACCCCGGTGTCGGAATATGTATGGGAGGGCTCGTATAATGTGGAAGTGCCGCCGTCACCGAAACTCCAGAAATAACTCACCCCGCCATTGGAATGGTTGTCAAAACTGATTTCGGGATTCAGGATGCTGGCTTCCGCCGGAACCGGATCAAAATCTGCATTCGGAGCCGGATAAATGGTGATCAGGTTGTTTTGTATGATCGTGCTTATGCAACCCTTGTCGGAAGTAACGGTTAATGTTACGCTGAAAACCCCGGACTGGGTATACACATGGACAGGATTCTGCTGAAGGGAAGATTCCCCGTCACCGAAATCCCAATACCAGCCGGTAATCACCCCGTCGGGAACCGTGGAAAGATCGTTGAAATTTACAGGCACTGGTCCGCATCCGGCAGCTGCATTGCTGGAGAAGGCCGCCACAGGCAATGCATTAACGGTTACCATATAGGTCACGGAATCCACACAGCCATGGTCGGAAGTAACCACGAGGGTGACCGGGTAGGTACCGGCAGTGGTATATACATGGTTCGGGTCAGACGCGGAGGATGTGGAACCATCCCCGAAGCTCCAGTGGTAACCGGTTATATTTCCGGAAGTAATGGATGAGTTGTTTGTAAAGTACATCGGATCGCCTACACAGGATTCCCCGGCCGTGAAATCGGCATGAGGGGCAGGGTATACAATGACGTCAAAGGTGGTGTCGGCCTTGCAGCCAAACTGGTTGGTAGTTTCCAGAGTGACCTGGTAGGTACCGGGCTGGCTGTAAATATGCGTGGTCAGGGAATCGGTACTCACGTTTCCATCACCGAAGTTCCATAGCCAGTCCACATAACCTCCCTGAACAGCATTGGAATTTCCAAAAATCTGTGCAGCGCCAAAACAATCATCCGTTGCAGCAATAAGCGGTGGCGTATTGGCGAACACGCGAATGGAATCCAGGTATGAATCATTGCATCCGTACGCGTTCGTTACGGTCAGGGTAACCCCGTAAGTGCCGGGACTTGTGTAAATATGATCCGGGTTTTTCACGGAGGTGGTAGTACCGTCGCCAAAATCCCAGGTCCAGCCCACAATGGTCGAATTACCCGGATTTGTTGACTGATCCGTAAAATGAACCTCCTCGTGGTAACATACATCATTGGCCGCAAAAGCAGCGGCTGGAGGTGCCAGAACATTCACTGGCTGTGATACCGCCGCCGTACATCCGTTTGAAGAAGTTACGGTGAGTGTTGCCATATAGGTTCCGGAAGCCGGGTAAATATGTCCCGGATTGATTTGGGTACTGGTGTCGCCATCACCGAAATCCCAGAAAAAGGCACAGTTACCGCCACCAGGAATGGATGAGAAGTTGGCAAATTGGGAAGAATTTCCCAGGCACATATCCCCCACCCCGAAGGCGGCTACGGGCAACGGCCAGACATTTAATGCGCTGGTTACCGTATCCGTGCAACCGTTGCAATTGCTCACAATCAGTGAAACGGCATAGGTTCCCGGTGCGTTATAGGTATGAAGCGGGTTTTGGGCAACAGCGGTGGCCCCATCGCCAAAATTCCATTTCCAGCTGCTGATGGAGCATCCTGAACCGCTGGAAGAATCGGTAAACTGAACGGCATTGTCTATGCAGGAATTCAACATACTGATGGACGCCTTCGGCAAACTGTAAATGGTCACCGGTTTGGTTACCGTATCGACACATCCGTTATTGGAGGTTATGACAAGCGACACCTGGTAAACACCACCCGCCTGGTACTGATGGTCCGGGCTTTGAAGCGATGAAGAAGCTCCGTCCCCGAATGACCAGTAAAAACCGGTTATGGATCCTGAAGCGACAACGGATTTATCGGTGAAGGAAGCTTTTTCGGACTGACATACCGGACCAACAATGAAGTCGGCTGATGGCATGGGGAAAATCTCCACGGGTTTCGTAATGGTATCCGCGCAACCGAAGGCGGTCATGACCATGAGGGTAACCTGGTAAATTCCGGCATTGTTGAAAACATGGGCAGGATCCTGCAGGCCCGAGGTCGTACCATCTCCAAAATTCCAGTTCCAGGTGGAAATGGAGCCGCTGCTGACGGTGGAACCGTCAGCAAATTGTAAGGCCAGGTTATTACACACGGAGGATGCGGCAAAGCCGGCATTTGGTTTTGGATGAACAGTCACCGTATTGCTCACCGTATCGGTACAACCATTGGACGAAGTCACCATAAGCGTAACCGTATAGGTGCCGGCTGAGGCGTACGTATGAGCAGGGTTCTGGGCGGACGAACTGCTTCCGTCACCGAAACTCCAGTTCCATCCCGTTACCGAACCACTGCTGATAACCGACTGATCGGTGAACGTGGTGGAATTATTCAGGCATACCGCCGCCGCTGTGAAGGCCGCTGCCGGTAACGGGTTCACGGTTACCTGTTGCGTAATGCTGTCGCTGCAGCCGCTGCCGGAGGTAATCACCAGGCTGACGTTATACGTTCCCGGTGAACTGTAAACATGCGAAGGCTGCTGGTAAGGAGAAACGATGCCATCCCCGAAATTCCATGCGTAACTCATGATGGTACCCGGGTTCACGGTACTGGTATTTGTAAATGTTACGCCGTTTCCAAGGCAGGAATTACCGGCCGTGAAGGATGGAACAGGAATGGGATTGACGACTACCGTGGCGTTCATGATTCCCGTACAACCGTTCGGGTCGGTAACCGTAACCGTATACGTACCGGCCATACCGGTCGTGATGATTTGTGTGGTGGCACCAGTAGACCACTGGTAGGAAAATCCAGGGTTTCCGGCATCCAGCTGGGCCAGGATACCCGTGCAAACGGAAACGTTCACCGGATTCATATAGATGGATCCGCCCACCGATACCATGCAGGAAGCATAGGTTGCACAACCGCTTGCATTGGTAACGAGAACACCATAGGTACCGGCTGTACTCACCGAAATCGTCTGGGTGGTTTCCCCGTTTGGAGACCACAGATACGTACAACCCGGGTTACCGGCATCCAGCGTTGCACTGAAACCTGAACAGACAAATGTATTCGGGAGGCTGACGGCGGGAACAGGATTAATGGTCAGCAGGACAGCATCCGAAGCCTGGCATCCGTTGGAATCGGTAACAAGTACCTGGTAGGCGGTGGTCGAAGCCGGGTTAACATAGATGGTTGGCGTGGTGGCACCGCCCGGTGTCCAGTAATACATCGTACCGCCGGTGGCAGTCAGTGTGGCAGTTGTTCCGCTGCAGATGGACTGATCGGGACCGGCATTGGCTGCAGGAAGCGGATTAACGGTTACCCGGATGGTATCCTTGTCCGTACATCCGCTGGCATCCGTAACGGTAACGATATAATCAGAAGTGGAAACCGGCGATACACTGATGCCTGATGACGTGGCGCCATTGCTCCACAGGTAGAAAACACCACCGGATGCGGTAAGGGCTGCTGACGATCCTGCGCAGATGGACTGGTCGGGACCGGCGCTGGCTACCGGAAGCGTGTTCACCGTTACCCGAACGCTGTCGGTATTCTGGCAACCATTGGCATCGGAAACCAACACCGTATACGTAGTTGAAACAGCCGGATTTACGGAAATGGATGAAGCGGCCCCTGTGCCCGGTGTCCAGGAATAGGATATTCCCCCGGTGGCGGTAAGGGTTACCGGGGTTCCCAGGCAGGTAGTCACATTATTGCCTGCATCGGCATTAGGAAGTGCATAAATGGTCACCGGTTTGGAAATGGTGTCGGTACAACCGTTGACCGTAGTGACCACCAGGGTAACCTGGAAGGTGCCCGGCAGGCTGTAGGTGATGTTGGGAGACTGGGAAACGGACGTTTGTCCGTTGCCAAAATCCCAGGTCCACCCGGTGATGTTATTTCCCGAAACACTTGACGTATTCGTGAAAAAAGTTGGTGCATTCAGGCAGTTATTCGGAACCGTAAAATTTGCCAACGGCTCCGGGTAAACGGTAACTGACCTGGTGATGGTATCCGTGCAACCACCTGCTGTTGTGACCAGCAGGGAAACGTTATACGTTCCGGGTAATGCATAGAGGTGATCCGGATTCTGAAGGACTGAGGCGTTTCCATCCCCGAAGTTCCAGTTCCAGCCTGTGATGTTACCAATCAGCGTTCCTGACAGGTCCGTAAAAAATACGGACTGTCCGGTACAGACATTTGCGGTGGAAAAATCGGCATTGGGAAGGGGTAACACATCCACATCCCGGCTGATGGTTGCTACACAGCCATCGGTAGTGGTGACCGTCAGGACAACCGTATAGGTACCGGGTGAATTATAGGAATTGGAAGGATTTTGCTGGTTGGAAAAATTTCCATCCCCGAAATTCCAGGACCATCCTGTCATCAAACCGCCGTTGACAACAGAGGCATCAGTAAACTGGGTTGACGAACCGATACAGGCCGTATTGGCCAGGAAGTTGGGCTGGGGAACGGGATTCACATTCACTGTCACCGATATCGCCCCGGTACATCCGTTTGGCTCCGTAACCGTAACCCCATACGTGCCTGCCGTGCTGACTGAAACAGTCTGTGTGGTGGCGCCTGTGGACCACTGGAAGGATGCTCCGGCATGACCTGCATCGATCACCGCGCTGTCGCCCTGGCAGAACGACACATTAGCCAGGTTGATCACCACGGCATTCCCAACGGTAATCTGGCAGGAAGCAGATGCTGTACAGCCGTTCGGATCCGTAACCGTTACCGTATAGGTTCCGGGCAATGAAACCGAAATGGTCTGGGAGGAGGCACCGGTTGACCAGGAATAGGTACTGCCCGGGTTACCACCGTCGAGGATTGCGCTGGCGCCCGAACAGATGAATGTATTCTGGAGATTAACCACGGGAGGATCGTTGACTACCACTTCGACAAAATCGGTGGCCTGGCATCCGTTGGCATCTACTACGGTCACCGCATAGGTTGTACTGGATCCGGGCGTTACGGTAATGGTCCCGGTGGTTGCCCCTGTGGGAAGCCAGCTATAGTTTACGCCACCGGTGGCCGTCAATGTTGCCGACTGCCCGTTGCACAGGAACACATCAGGTCCTGCATTGGCAACCGGAAGCGGGTTTACGGTCACACTCACCTGGTCG
>CAYWHE010000077.1:0-16991 GCA_964458125.1 uncultured Flavobacteriaceae bacterium
GGATACCTTCCGGGATGCCTTGCCAAAGTCGCTTGATTTGCTTGAAGGAAAGGAGAACCACAAAATACTGCTCTACTGTACGGGCGGAATACGTTGTGAAAAGGCCAGCGCTTACCTCAGACATCATGGTTTTAATGATGTCAACCAGTTGCTGGGAGGCATCATCGACTATACCCGGCAGGTGAAGGATCAGGGACTTCCCAACCTGTTCAGGGGGAAAAACTTCGTTTTTGATGAGCGCCTTGGAGAACGTATAGGTGAAGAGGTTATCAGCGTCTGCCACCAGTGCGGCAGAACCTGCGACAGGCACGTGAACTGCGCCAACAACGGCTGCCACCTGCTGTTTATCCAGTGCGAATCCTGTGCAGTTAAAATGAATGACTGCTGCACGGAGAATTGCAAAAGCATCGTGGCCCTGCCCCTGGAGGAACAACGGAAAATACGGAAAGGCATGCGAAATGAAAACGCCCGTGCGGTATACAAAAGCCGCCTTCGTCCGGATCTCCGGAAAATAATAACGGAAACCACGGAGCCCGGGTAAAACGCCTGAATTTTCATTCAGCGTTTTTTAACATTACCCTGCTGATCTCTTCATGCTTTTCCATGAGTTTGTGGCCATGACGGATGACGTTCAGGACTTCCTTATCCTTTAAATAATGAACCAGTTTCTGAGCCATCCGTGGCGGTATCACGCTGTCGTATAGGCCAAAAAACATTTGCAAACGGATATTTTTCGTGTTGATGTTTTGCCCGATGATTTTTAAATCGGGCCAGCATTTCCGGAATAACATCCAAACCTGGAACACACGACTTCGCTTGGGAACAGTATCCATGTGGTGCCGGACAAAATGGTTGATTTTAGGGTTGAGGAGGCCGGTTTTTTCGAGGATATTTCCGGTGATCAACAAGAGGGCAGGGTGCCGGATGATACTTTTAAAAAGCAGGCTTCCCACCCAGGAACGGGTACCCATCCAATAAAAGGGGTTGATTTTCAAGCCATCGGGTGCCAGGAGCCAGAGGTGATCAACCCGGTCCGGCAACACCTGTGCACAGGCCAGAGCCACTTTGCCTCCCAGGCTATACCCCATCAGTGAAAAACGATTGATATTTTTTTCCTTGCAAAATGCGAGTATCAGCGTTTCCAGCTGGCTCATGGTAAGTGCCGGGAGGGCAGATTTGGAATGCACTTCGGCCTTCCCGTGATAGGGCAGGTCAAAGGCATAAAGGGTGAAGGAATCACACAGGTCCTCCCCAAATTCCCGGAAGTCTTCCCCGCTCCTCCCGAATCCATGAAAGGCAATCAGGGACTTGCTTCCATGGCCATAAACCCGGTAGGGAAGGGTATATTCGCTGTTACTTAAAAAGAATTCCATACTTTCGCGTTGGATTCCGGAATAACCCGGTTTTCCATACAAGATAAACTAAAAGTGCCTAAAGATAATTCAATAAAATCAGTGCTCATTATCGGCAGCGGGCCCATCGTCATCGGGCAGGCCTGTGAGTTTGATTACAGTGGCACCCAGGCCGCACGGTCCCTGAAAGAGGAAGGTATCGAGGTTACCCTGATCAATTCCAATCCGGCCACCATTATGACGGATAAGGTAACGGCCGACAACATCTACCTGAAACCCCTGATTAAAAAGTCTATTGTTGAAATACTGGAAAAACATAAGATTGATGCCGTATTGCCGACTATGGGAGGACAGACGGCCCTGAACCTGGCCATTGACTGCCAGAAAGCGGGTGTTTGGGAGAAGTATGGTGTGCGCATCATCGGCGTTGACATTGACGCCATCAAAACCACGGAAGACCGGGAACGGTTCCGTCTTCGCATGCTCGAGTTGGGCGCCCGCGTTTGCAAGGGGCGGACGGCCACATCCTTCCTCGAAGGAAAGGAAATTGCCCAGGAGATCGGGTTTCCTCTGGTGATCCGGCCTTCCTTTACCCTGGGCGGAACAGGTGGAGGTTTCGTGGAAACAAGGGAGGAATTTGAACAAAAACTAACCCATGGCCTGCATGCATCACCGGTGCATGAAGTGCTGATCGAACAAAGCATTCTCGGATGGAAGGAATATGAGTTGGAGTTGCTTCGCGATAGCGCTGGCAACGTCATCATTATCTGTTCCATTGAGAATTTCGATCCCATGGGTATCCACACCGGCGACAGCATCACCGTGGCTCCGGCCATGACACTGCCCGATTCGGTTTACCAGCGCATGCGTGACCTGGCCATCACCTGCATGAATGGCATCGGCATGTTTGCAGGAGGATGCAACATTCAGTTCTCGCTCAACCCGGATGATGAAAATGAGATTATCGTCATCGAAATCAACCCACGGGTTTCACGATCTTCTGCATTGGCCTCCAAGGCCACGGGTTATCCAATTGCAAAAATTGCGGCCAAACTGGCTATTGGTTATAACCTCGATGAATTGAAAAACCAGATTACCAAAAGCACTTCCGCTTTTTTTGAACCGGCTTTGGATTATGTCATTGTGAAAATTCCAAGATGGAATTTCGATAAGTTTAAAGGTGCCGACCGTCACCTCGGCCTGCAGATGAAGTCTGTTGGAGAAGCCATGGGCATAGGGCGTAATTTCCAGGAAGCCTTGCAAAAAGCCTGTCAGTCACTGGAGATAAAACGCAACGGACTGGGTGCTGACGGCAGGGAACTAACCAATCAGCAACAGATTATTGAGAGCCTGAAACACCCTTCCTGGAACCGGCTCTTTCATATTTATGATGCCTTTAAACTGGGCATCCCGTTTAAAACCATTCAGCAGCTGACCAGAATCGACACCTGGTTCCTGAAACAAATTGAAGAATTGGTGGTCCTGGAATCGGAAATTCGGAAATTCGATCTGGAGAGTATGCCCCGGGAAATCTTCCTGGAAGCCAAACAAAAAGGTTATGCCGACAGGCAAATCGCCCACCTGCTGGAATGTCTGGAAAGCCAGGTTTATCATAAACGCCTGGAGGCTGGAATGGAACGGGTTTATAAACTCGTGGACACCTGTGCTGCAGAATTTCCGGCTCTTACACCATACTATTACTCCACTTTCGATGTTGAAAATGAATCGGTAAATTCCGGTAAGAAGAAGGTGGTTATCCTTGGCTCCGGGCCGAACCGCATCGGGCAGGGTATTGAGTTTGATTACAGTTGTGTGCATGGCGTCATGGCCGCCAAAGAGTGCGGTTATGAAACCATCATGATCAACTGCAACCCGGAAACGGTTTCAACTGATTTTGACATTGCCGATAAATTATATTTCGAGCCCGTTTTCTGGGAGCATATTTATGATATCATCCGTCTCGAAAAGCCCGAAGGGGTGATTGTTCAGCTGGGCGGCCAGACGGCATTGAAACTTGCGGAGAAGCTGCATAAGTTCGGTGTCAAAATCATCGGCACCTCCTTTGAATCACTGGACCTGGCCGAGGACAGGGGAAGTTTTTCCACCCTGCTCAAGAATCTGGAAATTCCTTATCCGAAATTCGGTGTCATTGAAGATGCCGACCAGGCTGTCACGCTCTCCCGTAAACTCGGTTTTCCTTTGCTGGTAAGACCTTCTTACGTGCTTGGCGGGCAAAGCATGAAGATCGTTATTAATGAAGAAGAGTTGGAGCAGCACGTGGTAAACCTGCTGCGTGACATCCCGGGAAACAAAGTCCTGCTGGATCATTTCCTGGATCGTGCCATTGAAGCCGAAGCGGATGCCATCTGTGACGGGGAAGATGTTTACATCATCGGCATCATGGAGCACATCGAACCAGCCGGCATCCATTCCGGTGATTCGTATGCCGTCTTGCCACCATTTGATCTGAATGAAAGTGTCCTGCAGCAGATCGAAACGTATACGCATAAGATTGCCAAGGCCATGAAAGTGATCGGGCTGATCAATATTCAGTTTGCCGTGAAAGAGGGGAAGGTTTATGTGATTGAAGCGAATCCCCGTGCATCCCGTACCGTTCCTTTTATTGCAAAAGCCTATGACGAACCTTATGTGAATTATGCCACCCAGGTCATGCTGGGAGAAAAGAAAATACGGGATTTTAATTTCAGTCCCAAAAGGAATGGTTATGCGATCAAGATCCCCGTCTTTTCTTTTGATAAATTCCAGGATGTCAATAAGGAACTTGGCCCTGAAATGAAATCCACCGGCGAAGCCATTTATTTTATTGATGACCTGGAAGATGATTTTTTTACCAGTGTTTATGCTGAACGCAACCTGTATTTAAGTAAATGAAGTTTGTCCTTTGGTGCATTATTGTCGTCCTTGTTCTCCGCATGCTGCGGAAAAACATATATATTACAACCTACCGGTCCGGAAAACAACGGGCACAAGAGGATAATCGAAAACCGGAAGGAACCGTAACCGTTGAAAACAGGAATAAATCCAAATCAAATGGCCGAAATGGCGATTCTGGTGATTATGTGGATTACGAAGAAGTAAAATGATTTCCAGTCAATTGTTTCCAGAGAATTGTTTATCGCACCAGGTAAAAAAATAGAATCAGAGGCATCAGGACAGAAATATTCAGAAAAACTCCCGGTCTTCATATCCAAAACGCCTGGAACCATCCGTTATACTTCAGCCGTTTAGCAGTTAGCCTTTCAGAATAAATTAAACAGCATTCGAATCATGAATTTCGATTTAAAAAAAATAGTTCCCCATTTAATGGCCATTGCTGTATTTATGGTGATTGTATTCCTCTATTTCTCTCCTTTGCTGGAGGGAAAGAAAATGGAACAGCATGATATTGCACAATGGCAGGGGATGTCGAAGGAGATCCAGGATTTCAGGGAAAAGACCGGCAAGGAACCGCTTTGGACCAATTCCATGTTCGGAGGCATGCCGGCTTACCAGATTTCGGTATTGTACCCGGCCAACCTCGTCCGCCATGTTAACAGTATTTTATGGCTGGGTCTGCCGGATCCGGCTAATCTGATATTTCTTTGTCTGGTTGGATTTTACCTGTTGTTGATTTCCCTGAAGGTGGAATCCAGGCTGGCCATCGCCGGGGCTGTCGCCTATGCTTTTTGTTCCTATAACTTTATATACATCATGGCCGGTCACAATTCGCAGATTCACACCATTGCCTATATGCCCCTGGTTATTGCAGGAGTGTTGATGGCTTTCCGCGGACGGATGCTGATGGGCGCAGCCGTTACAGGGCTGGCCCTGGCGCTCCAGCTCTATGCCAATCATTTGCAGATCACGTATTACACCATGATCGTGGTGTTTCTGCTTGTCATGATGGAAGGCGTCCATGCAATCCGTGAAAAGCGCATTCCAGACTTCATCAAATCGGGCCTGCTGCTGGCCGTTGTGGCCGGCCTGGCCGTGTTAACCAACATCACCAACCTGTGGGCTACTTACGAATATGCCAGATACTCCACACGCAGTCAGAGTGAACTGACAGAGAAAAAAGTGTCCACGGGCCTGGATAAGGATTATGCATTCGGCTGGAGTTACGGCAAACTGGAATCGTTTACCCTGTTGATACCGAATTTTATGGGCGGGGCTTCCCAGTCGGATATCGGCACTAATTCTGCAACGTATAAGGCCCTTCAGCAAAACGGCGCCGGAGCACAGGCCGCTTCATTTGTGCGCAACGCTCCGTTATACTGGGGCGATCAGCCCTTTACGGCAGGCCCTACCTATCTTGGAGCCATTACCATTTTCCTGTTTGTGCTGGGTATTTTCCTGGTCAAAAACAGCACACGGTGGTGGCTGCTGGTAACCGCCGTGTTGTTCCTGTTCCTGGCCTGGGGTAAAAATTTTGAAACCTTTAATGATCTCTTCTTCTTCTATTTTCCGGGCTACAATAAATTCCGGGCCGTTTCCATGACCATGGTGATCGTCAGTTTCGCCACCGTATTGCTGGGTACCTTGGGACTACGGCGTTTTTTAACAGGTGAACTGAAACAGCCTGAAATGAAGAAAGCCTTGTTATATTCCTTTTACATTGTTGGTGGTCTTTGTCTTTTCTTTACCATAATGGCGGGCGCCATCAGCGTCAGCGGACCGGCGGATGAAAACCTGAAACAGTACGACTGGCTGGTGGCAGCGCTGAAGGAGGACCGTGTCAGCACCCTGCGTATGGATGCCATCCGGTCCCTGTTCTTTATCGGGCTAACATTTACCCTCCTCTGGTTTGTAATGAAAAACAAGGTTAAAAAGGAACATGCCGTAATCGGAATTATACTCCTGTTCCTCGGTGATATGTGGACTGTCAATAAACGATATCTGAACAACGACAACTTTGTGGCCAAAACCAAGGCCGAGGTTCCCTTCCAGCCCACTTCAGCCGACCAGGCCATCAAAGCCGATCCGGAACCCGGGTTCCGGGTGATGAATACCACCGTCAGTACCTTTAACGATGCCAGTACATCCTATTTCCATCATTCCATCGGCGGCTACCACGGCGCAAAATTAAAGCGTTACCAGGAACTCATCGAGTACCAGATCAGTAAAAACAATATGAGCGTGCTGAACATGCTGAATACGAAATATTTTATTGTACGGAATCCCGAAACCAACGAACCCATGCCACAGCGTAATCCGGGCGCATGTGGAGCGGCCTGGCTGGTTCAGGATTATAAACTGGTTGCCAATGCGGATTCTGAACTCCATGCCCTTTCTGAATTTGATCCGCTGAAAACGGTCTTTATTGATAAGCGGTATGATTCGGATTTGGGTGGTTTTAAATTGGTTTTCGATTCTGCCGGCAGCATTAAACTTTCATCCTATTCACCGAATCACCTCGTGTATAACTACCAGGCAGCTACCGAGCAATTGGTGGTTTTTTCCGAAATTTTTTACGATAAGGGTTGGAATGCCTATGTGGACGGCGCCAAAAAGGATTATTTCAGGGCCAACTACGTACTCAGGGCCATGCGCGTTCCAGCCGGTAAACACCAGGTCGAGTTTAAGTTTGAACCGGAGGTGTATGCCACCGGTGAGAAAATTTCTATGGCCAGTTCCGGAATGCTGCTGCTCCTGTTTGCAGGTATGCTCTTTATTGAATTGAAAAAAACGTCAGCCCCGCTTGTTGCTGAAGCAAAAAAATAAGCCGGACGGTCTGCCGTTTCAATGCCGCAGTTGCCTGTGAAGAGAGTGCTGATCATATCCTATTACTGGCCGCCGGGTGGAGGTGCCGGGGTTCAGCGCTGGCTGAAATTTGTGAAATATTTGCGTGATTACCAGTTTGAACCGGTTATTTATACACCCTCCAATCCGGAAAACCCGGTGGAAGATATGACCTTGTTGAGGGACATTCCGCCGGGACTGGAAGTGCTGAGAACTCCTATCTGGGAACCGTATGATTGGTACAGGCGATTTGTCGGCCGGAAACCGTCGGAAAAGATCAATACGGGGTTCTTATCCGAAAAAAAGAAAGGCGGTATTGCAGAAAAAATTGCCGTATGGCTGCGAGGCAACCTGTTTATTCCGGATGCAAGAAAATACTGGATCAAGCCATCCGTTAAATTCCTGGACTCTTACCTGATGCAGCATCCGGTTTCAGCCATTATCAGTACCGGTCCGCCGCATAGCATGCATCTGATCGCCCTTCAGTTGAAAAAAAATATGAATATTCCCTGGCTGGCTGATTTCCGTGACCCCTGGACGAATATTGATTTTTACCGTGATCTTATGTTGACTTCAGTTGCAGACAGGAAACACCATCTTCTGGAGAAAGAGGTGCTCACAACCGCTGATGCCGTCATTACCATCGGGGAAACTATGAAAGGGGAATTTGAACAACTTTCCGGTCGCCCCGTAACCGTCATTACCAATGGCTATGATGAGGATGATACCTATAAGGGATCATTGAGCCCGGACCGGAAGTTTAGCCTGGCGCATATCGGAACCCTGGTGAAAACACGCAATCCTGCGACCTTGTGGGTAGTCCTGAAGGAACTGGTCGCATCCCGGCCGGATTTTGCAAAGGAACTGGAAATTAAGCTCGTTGGAAAGGTGGATGTGTACGTCCTGGAAGATCTGAAAGCAAACGGGCTCGAATCCTTCCTGTCAAAGATTGATTATTTGTCCCATGATGAAGTGATCAGGGTTCAGCAACAGTCACAGGTGCTGATGCTCCTGCTTAACGACACGCCCAATGCCAAAGGTATACTCACGGGCAAACTCTTTGAGTACATGGCTTCTGGCCGCCCGGTGTTATGCATTGGCCCGGCGGACGGAGATGCTGCCGGGGTGATCCGTGAAACTGGCTGCGGTCAGGTGGTCAACTTTGGGGATAAACTTAAAATGAAAGAGGTGGTTTGGAATTATTACGAATCTTTTAAGTCCGGGGATTTCCGGCAGGTTACTCATAATATTGAATCCTACAGCCGGAAAGCTCTGACAGGAAAATTGGCGTTGGTGTTGAATTCCATACTGCATTAAGTTCGGGTATCATGTGTGGCATAGCAGGTTTTATTGATCCGGGAGCAACGCGTGAAGCATCCATGCCACTGCTGAACCGCATGCTGGAACGCATTGCGCACCGTGGCCCCGATGCCCGCGGGACCTGGCAGGATGGCCCCGCCTTCCTGGGCCATAACCGGTTAAGCATTATTGATCTCAGTGAAGAAGCCAACCAGCCCATGGTGCGGGGTGACCTGGTGATGACCTTCAACGGGGAAATTTACAATTATATTGAAATCCGGGAACGCCTGCTGAAATTGGGTCATGAATTTTCCACCCAGTCCGATACTGAAGTAATCCTGGCTGCCTACCGGCAATGGGGTGAAAACTGTGTCAGGGAGTTTACAGGCATGTGGGCCTTCGTTATATACGACAAAAAAAACGCATCCCTCTTTGCCTCCCGCGACCGTTTTGGAATAAAGCCATTTTATTACATCAGGGATGGCGGCCGGTTTTATTTCGGATCGGAATTCAAAGCGCTCCGTGAATCGCCTTTATTCACTGCCGAACCCAACCTGAAGCAAATCAGCAGGGGCTTGCAGATGGGCTGGACCTGTTACGCGGATGAAACCTGTTTTAACTGTATCAGGGCTTTGCCTGCAGCCCACAACCTGATATTCAGGGATGGCTCCGTGAGCCTTTCACAGTACTGGGATATACAAACCGGCAGGTATTCGGATAATTCCTTTGAGGAAAAGAAAAACAATTTTCTTCAGTTGTTCACCGACAGCATCCGCCTGCATATGCGAAGTGATGTCACGGTAGGCAGCTGTCTCAGCGGCGGACTCGACAGTTCTGCGATTGTCAGCATGGTGCAACACCTGAATCCGGGAATACACTACAAAACATTCAGTATTTATTATGAAGGGAAGGACGATGTGGATGAAAGGCCCTTTATCCATGAGGTTTTAAAAAAGTACCCGGAAATTGAACCATATTATTTTTCACCGACGGATGCTGATGTGGAAGAGTCCTTTCATCATGCCCTGTTTCATGCCGATGCGCCCTGCACAGGCTCCTCCTTTATTTCCCAGTATTTCCTGATGAGGCTGATCGGATCTCAAAAAATAAAAGTCGTGCTGGATGGACAGGGGTCCGATGAATACCTGGCCGGTTACAGGCATACCTATTACCGTATCATAGCCGATTTGCTCCGTTCGGGCAAAACCGGGCAGGCGTTCAGGTTGACCAAGGAGGTAAACAGGAATTCCGGAGGCGGGTCCATACGGGCACTGGCGCATTTCGGGAAAAGCATGTTAAGCCTGATGCGGGATGAACAGGAGTTGTATGGCCTGGAATTCAGGAATTATTATCCATTTATGACCACCCTCAAAGAAACGGAACCCTTTCGTTTACAAAAAGTGGCGGGCAATAAAACAGATAATTTCCTGTACCACCTTGTTTTTTCCAGCAGTCTGCCTTCCCTGCTGCAGTATGAGGACAGAAACAGCATGGCATTTTCCATTGAATCGCGTGTTCCGTTTCTTGATCACCGACTCGTGGAATTCGCATTTAACTTAACCAATGAAGATAAGGTCAGGGGAATCGAGACTAAATATATTCTGCGCAAGGCCCTGTCAGGGATTCTTCCCGGGGCCGTCGAACACCGTAAGGATAAAAAGGGATTTGTCACCCCCGGTGAGAATAAATGGCTGCGCGGCCCTTTAAAACACCTGCTGGCAGAGGATCAACCCCTGGCCGACTTTCTGGATAAGGGAACCGTGACGAAATTATTGAGAGATTACCGGAATGGCGACAACAGTAAGGCCATTGTGGTGTGGCGGATTGCAACTTTAAATTACTGGCTGAAACATTTTGTAAACTGATGGTATGCGTAAAAAAAAGCTGATCGCCTTTTCCCTCCTGTTTTGTGTGTTGCCACTGTTTCTTGGTTTCAGGGTACAGGATGATTTCAGCTGGCTCGGGGAATTTACACCCCTGACGGAAACCGTTACGGTGGAACACTGGGAAAAGGATGCCCGGATAACTTTTGATACCAACGGCTATGTGCAGGTCAGCAAACAATCGAATCCTGTAACGCTGAGCCAGTATGCCCTGGTGTGTTTTGATACGTACCGCAGCACAGGCGACAACAAATACAAAAAAGCCTTTCTGAACCAGGTGAAATACCTGATGAGTGAAAAGCAATATAAGGAACTGTCGCCTGAGCGTATAGGGTATCCGTATAATTATACCTTTCATGATCTGAAACCCGACTGGTATTCGGGGTTGGCACAGGCCGAAGCCATTTGCGTGCTGATCCGGTATTATTACCTCACCAAGGATGATAAGGTGCTGCCCCTGATCAGGAAGCTGAAAAACCAGATGGTGTGGCCCATGGAGGATGGAGGCCTGCTCGCCAAAACCCCGGAAGGTGGGCCCTGGATCGAGGAGTACCCGAATTCAAAACAAAACAAACATGTCCTGAACGGCTTCCTGATTTCCCTGTTCGGACTTTATGAATACACCAGATTGTTCCCCGAAGACAAACCAGCGAAGGAAACATATGTACAGTGTTTACAGTCGCTTAAAGAGTCGGTGGATGCTTATGATACAGGCAGCTGGCTGACTTATGACCGGGGCACCAGGAGCCAGGTGAGCAACTGGTACATGAAAGCACAGGTGGTGGAGATAAAATTGATACATTCCATCACCGGCGATGATTTTTTTTACAGGCTTCACCAGTTGTGGAGCACTTATGCCTATAATAAACCATTGACCTATATTGGATGCAGGATCAATGAGAAGAATTTTTCCATCCCGGCCAGGCTTGCGGCTGACGGTTGGTACCTGCCAGCCGGCGATTTCTCCAATGTAACAGGAAGCACGGGAATTATCCGGTATGCCAATGGGACCATTTTACCGGGTCACGGTTGTAATTTATTATTTGATAAACTTCCTGCCACGTATTTCCAGCCTCTTGTTAACGATACGACTGACAAGGATTCCTGGGCCGAATTCACCTTTAAAAACCCCATAAAAGCTGACCGGATTTCTTTCGTTAACCTGAAGGATTCTGCTGCAGACTATTCCATTTTACTGGAGCATAAGACCGACAGCGCTTCCAGGTGGAAGGAAATACCGGTTAGAAAATCCTATTACTCCGGCAAGGAATGGTTTTTCCAGTTTAACGAATCAGAAATGTCTGCACTTCGTGTTCATTTCCGGTTGAAAAAAAATACCATCGTGATGATAGCGGAGATGAATATCCAGAGCAGCAAAAAAACAAATGATGCCGTCTTTGCCCATTATACGTCCGATCCCATACAGGTGGATAAGAAAAAGGTTAACTTTAATTTTGAAACCAGGGATATCAGCCAGTTTACAGTTTTTTACAAGTATGGGAACTCGCGTTCGGAACTGATGAAAGCCAAATGGGATCCGATGAATTATACCCGTTCACTTCCTTTCGAATCAGAGTCCTGTGGCCTGATGTACCAGTACCTGGTGGTCTTTAAGCTGGAATCCGTCCGGTCCGGAATAAGAAATATCAAAACTTCCTGAATTTCATTTCAGCACACCCAGGCTGTCGAGTTCTTTCACCGATAAACTGGGAGGCATGATGTTATTCCGGATTTTGTAAGCCGTAAGTCCGCCGGTTTTTTCTGCATCGGCAGCTGATGAAAAACCCCTGTTCCCGTTAATGGCGGGGATGTGGGGCTGATGAACATAAAGACCCTTAAACAGGAAGATATTATAACCAAAGCCGCCCAAAGCGGAGTCGGCTGTTGTATCATTCCGGAATACCTGTATATCAATTTCGGCGTTCATATAGGGATTCTCCTTCGGGGTTTCTTTTTTCGCTTCCTTACACGAAAAAAGCAGCAACAGGCCTGAAACCAGAATGAAATAAGAAGGGTTTATTTTCTTCATAGGAGATTGTTTAAAACAAAGGGTTTAACGGGGTTCAAATTTATTAATTATTCCACAACTATTTCATCTGCAAAAAGCCAGGCTTCCTTTCCCTCACCCGGGTGACCATGCGGACATCGCCCGGTGTTTTGGGCCACCACCCGGATATAACGGGCCTCCATATGATCAACCAGCAGGGTGACCGGAACGATGGAATTAGCCAGCGTATCGTTTATGGCGCTGGTTTCATAAATTTTTTGCCAGTGGATGCTGTCGGAGGAAAGAAAAAAGGAAACCCTGACAGGAAGAAAAATCCAGGAGCGGTTCTTATTATAAAAGGAGACCGATAGCCTGCGAATAGTTTGAATCTTCTCCAGGTCAACGGTGGCATCAAGATCGCGGCCTGAAAATCCAACCCAGGTGTTATACCGGTTTATTTCACCGTATATACCATCCGTTAGTCCGAAGGCTGTTGACCCGTCGTATTGCTTCCATTGATCCTTCAGGGAATAAGGCAAGGCTGTGGCCCGGTGAACATGAAGTTCACGGGACAGTATTTTGCCGCGCCTGTTTTGGTAATTCAGGCAGGCCCTGACGCCGGTACTTTGGGTGATGGGGATGGGTTCGGAAAAAACAGGACTTGCAGCGTCCGGGTCACTGCCGTCAAGGGTATAATGAATCTGTCCGCCTTCGAAACCGGAGGACAGATACACCAGCAGCTTCCTGGTTTTTGGATCTGCATGTACGGCCGAAGTAACATCAAAAACCGAACGGGCATACCGTACCTGCAGGGCATCCAGCCTTCGAAAATGAATGAGCAGCCTTTCGGTAAAATTCTTCCAGTTCCTGGTTTCCGCCGGTGACCACAAGACTTCAGCCAATGCACAGGCCCGTGGAAACGCCATATATTCAACCTGACTGCCATCGGGGATGTATTCTGTCCAGACATTTCCCTGTGCGCCCAGGATGTGCCGTTGCTGGTCCGGTGTCAGGGAGTCGGCCGGAGTGGGTTCATACGCATACACCTTTTCCAGGGTCGTATACCCCCCGATAGCCAGGGGTTCCGTCGCCGGATCAGACTGGTAATGGTCAAAATAGCAATGCGAACCAGGGGTCATGATGACATCATGGTTTTGCCTGGCGGCTGCAAGGCCTCCATCGATTCCCCTCCAGCTCATCACCGTGGCCTCCGGCGCCAGGCCCCCTTCGAGGATCTCATCCCAGCCGATTAATTTTTTGTTCTGTGCGGAAAGGAACCGTTCGATCCGGCGGATAAAATAACTCTGCAATTCTTCCACGCTTTGCAATTTTTCCCGGACCATCAATTCCTGGCAATGGGCGCTGGATTTCCAGGTATCCTTCAAACATTCATCCCCGCCGATGTGAACATATTTTCCCGGAAATAAACTGCAAACCTCCATCAATACATCTTCCAGGAAAGAAAAAGTGACCTCGGAGGGACAAAATGCTTCCGTAAAAACCCCCCATGCTGTGGCGACCTCAACAGGTTCCGTGGTACAGGCCAGTTCCGGGTATGCGGCCAGCGCGGCACGAGCATGTCCGGGCATCTCAATTTCCGGAATGATGGTGACGTATCGCTCCTGTGCATAACGGACCACCTCCCTGATTTCCTCCTGGCTGTAAAAACCTTCATAGGGAATGCCGTCAAACCGGTGATCATCATAAGAGCCTTTCATGGTTTCCTTACGCCGGGAACCGGTTTCCGTGAGCAGGGGGTATTTATTGATCATTATCCTCCAGCCCTGGTCATCCGTAAGATGCCAGTGAAAGGTGTTGAATTTATGCATGGCCAGCAGGTCGATGTAACGCTTAATGAAATCAACAGGGAAAAAATGCCGGCTCACATCGAGGTGCATGCCCCTGTAGGTGTAACGCGGCTTATCCTGTATTTCGCAGCAGGGTATACGAAGAGGAAGGCCGCTTACCGCGCTGTTGCCGTATACCTGCTCCGGCATCAGTTGCAATAATGTCTGCAAGGCGTAAAACGCTCCGCTTTGGTCATCATACTGAATGGATATACCCGACCGGCCGACCTTCATGAAATAGCCTTCCTTTCCGGTGACGGATCGGGAAGACAGGCGGAAACGGATCTGGTTGAAAGAATTTCTTCCTTCAGCGGAAAACACCACTGGTACACGGAAACCTGTCAACCGTGAAAGGCTTCCGGATAATAATTCACCGATGCGGTAACTGGCACTGTCCTCTTTACCAATGACGATAACCGTTTTTGGGGTAACCGGAAACGAACCTTTCTTTACCTTCAGGCTTTCAGGTTGTGGAATAATGGCCATTCTGCTTTTATCCTGTGCCCGGAGTGAATTGGGTAACAGGAAGAATCCGAGCGCCAGCAAACAATAAACAGGGAGGCTCAGGGAAAGGAAATATTTGTTTCTGATCATTTTATAAACCCGGGCGCTTCATGAACGGAATTGACTCCCTGCTGAAAAAGGGAATAGGAGAAACCCGGCACCAGGGAGCAGGAACCCCGCTGTCCTTTTTTGTTGATGGCGAGAAAACCGACCTGGCTGTCCTTGTAATCATAACGCTTCACTATACGTTTAATGGCTTCTTCCGAAGCTTCCTGGGGGGTGAACCCGTTACGCATGAGTTCGACAATTAAAAAGGATCCCAGGGTTTTCATCACCAGTTCGCCCAGCCCGGTGGCACAGGCTCCGCCCACTTCGTTATCCACATACATGCCGGCACCCGGGACGGGAGAATCGCCAACCCGCCCGTGCATTTTAAAGGCCCAGCCGCTTGTCGAGCACGCTCCGGAAATATTCCCGGAAGCATCCATGGCCAGAATGCCGATGGTATCGTGGTTATGTTCATCGATGACCGGTTTGTAAGAATTCCTGGAGACCCATTCCAGCCAGGCTTTACGAGCCTTGTCGGTGAGCAGGTTTTCGCTCGCAAATCCTTCGGAAAGCGCAAAACGCAATGCGCCCTCTCCGCTCAGCATGACATGCCTGGTTTTTTCCATGACCCTCCGGGCCACCGATACCGGGTGCATGATATGCTGAAGGAAGGTGACAGCACCTGCATTGCCCTTCTCATCCATGATACAGGCGTCCAGGGTAACGTTTCCGTCACGGTCCGGGAATCCGCCGTATCCGACGCTGGTATCTTCAGGATCAGCCTCCGGCACCCTGGCGCCTGCTTCAACGGCATCCAAAGCCGTTCCACCGGCCTTTAGGGAATTCATGGCCGCCTCCGTGGCTTTCAGGTTGGGCCAGGTGGCAATAACCATCGGGAAGGGATCTTCTCCTTCCTCAGTATGTTCATGAAAAGGTTTGTTTCGGGCATTTGTCAGATGTGGAAGGGATAGTCCTGCCAGGGCCGTCAGACCGCTTTTTTTGATGAATTCTTTCCTTGTTAACATAATCTACAGATGGGGATTTACCGGGTTTCGAAGATAGAGGTTATCCGGATTGACTGTAACTGCTCCGCGGAAATATTATTACAGTATACGGTATAATTTCTTCCGGGCAGCATGTCAAAAAAATTATCGGAAAAATGGATATCGGTCCTGGCGGTTAACCAGACATTTTTTGCCGGTTTATCGGTTCGAAGCTGAAGTTCCATTCCTTTTTTATCTGGTTTGGCCGAAAAAGTGATCCCTGGTTTTTCAAGCTGCAGTTGATTGGTTTTGCAGAAATAATAAATTTTTTCCGCAGCTAATTTATTTTCAACCCAAAGCGCGGCATCCAGCAGGCAGTGAACAGTATCTGCGTCCTGGAAATTGAATTTCCTTTTTGAAAATTTGAAAATGAGCTGACTGTCCGGCTGAATCACAAACCGGAAGGAGGTATCGGACGTTTCTTTTCCGTTTAGCCTCATGCCTTTGAGCAGAAGTGTTCCGGTGCAAACGTGAATGGAATCGCTGAGGATGTGAACGGCCATGGAATCCTTTTCACTGATCATTGAAATGGCGAACGTATTGAATGCCTGGCGGGCAAAATACTGCAAGGCTTTCCAACGACCGAAATAATCGCGGCTGCTCCATGATATGGCGGGCCAGGAATCGTTAAACTGCCAGTATAAGCTGCCCATGCAGTAAGGTTTGTTCCTGCGATGGGCCTCCATGCCAAACGCTATGCCTTCGGCCTGCAGCACCTGGCCCAGGTATACAAAAGCGGAATCAGTTGACGGAATGCCATAAGATTCCTCCATGTAAGCACGAATGATTTCATTGCCGGATTTGCTCTTCTGGTGAGTCTGAATGACGCTTTCCTGCAAGGATGCGCCGGATGTATCCAGCTGGCGAAGGGTGGACAGTGACGGATAGGACTGGAATCCGAATTCACTCATAAACCGCGGAACATTTTTAATAAAATTCTCAAACGGCTGCCTGTCATGCCAGACAAACCAGTTATGGGCGTCACCGCGGGTGGTATGCAGGGGATCTCCCCGCCCAAGTGAAGGAGAGCTTTCCCGGTAGGGGAGGTTGGTATAATACCCGACGGCACCGGGAAGAATTTCCCTGAACAGCTTGTGGTAACCTTCTTCCATCATTTTTTTTTCCTGATCCCCGAACCCATCCTGCCATCCCCATCGCTGCCATCCTTCCGAAATTTCATTGTTACCGCAGAACAGGGCCAGACAAGCATGACTGCCCAGCCGCGCAACCTGTTCCCTTGCCTCGGCTTTTACATTATCGAGGAAAGCCCCGTCAAACGGGTACATGCC
>CAYWHE010000078.1:0-16403 GCA_964458125.1 uncultured Flavobacteriaceae bacterium
TGCCGGCGATTTTCTGGCTTTCCCGACCATTTTGCAGATTGAACCGGAAAAGCGAACCGCATCAACCGTCAGCCAGCAGGTTTATTTCACACCAAACCGGAAAACCAAAATCAACCTGCTGGAGCATCTTCTTTCCGATGAGGCAGGCCTGACCAAGGTGATTGTTTTCTGCAAAACCAAGGAGGCTGCCACGGGTCTGTACCGTTACCTGTCGCGCAGACACGGTGAAAGCCGGGTTCGCGTGATACATGGTAACAAGGCCCAGCAAAGCCGGATCCACGCCGTAACGGAATTCAGGAAAGCGGAAGTGCGGTTACTGGTCGCTACCGATGTGGCGGCCAGGGGTCTGGATATTCCGGCCATCAGCCATGTCATTAATTTTGATGTGCCCCTGGTGGCGGAAGATTATGTGCATCGTATAGGTCGTACCGGGAGGGCTTTACAGACAGGTGTTTCCATCACGTTTTGTCATGATGCGGACTTGTATTACCTGCGGAAAATTGAAAAACTGATTGGCTCCGCAATTCCTGTGGCAGCGCTGCCTGAAGGTGTATTCGTTGAACAGACGCTATATGACGAGCGGCAGGAGCTGGCCAGGGAAATGGACCAGCAGCGCCGGAAGAGCGATCCGGCTTTCCAGGGGGCATTTCATGAAAAGAAAACAAAAGGAAAGGAAGGTTATACACGAAGAAAGGGACATGCACGGAAAAAATAAGGCCACTGTTATGTTGCTCATTGCCATTCTGGCGGTTATCTGGGGCAGCTCCTTCATCCTCATGAAAAAAGGCTTGCTGGTATTTTCTCCCGAAGAAGTGGCCTCCTACAGGATGTTTTTATCGTTTGCTGTCACCATTCCCTTTTCACTGAAACATTTTCAAAGTGTCCGGCCGGGACATTGGAAATTCATGTGCGCCAGCGGTTTTCTGGGTAATGGGATTCCGGCCATTTTGTTCAGTACCGCACAAACCATGATTGCCAGTTCCATGGCTGGCATGCTGAATTCCCTGACTCCGGTTTTCACCCTGCTGGTGGGAAGTTTGTTTTTCGGCATTAGGGTCAGGAACTGGAACATTGCCGGTGTATTTCTCGGGCTGGCAGGTGCCGTGGGACTGATTATGATTCATTCCGAAGGCGCTCTTGGACAGAACCCCGCCTATGGCCTGTTAATTGTGCTGGCCACGGTCTGCTATGCGTTCAGCGTGAATATTCTCAGGAGCAAACTGGTGGAACTGGATCCTCTCGCCATCACGGGTTTTGCCCTCATGTTCGCAGGTATCCCGGCGGGAATATATCTGTTAACGACTCCTTTTCTCCACGTGCTGCAATCGAATCCTGAAGCACCCAAGGCAGTCCTTTACATCAGCATTTTGTCGGTGATGGGAACCGGTGTTTCCACCGTTTTATTCAACAGGCTGATTAAAATGACTACCGCTTTAACGGCTTCCTCCGTCACCTACCTGATTCCGGTGGTGGCTATGGGCTGGGGATTACTGGACGGGGAAGGTTTTGGCGGTTTTCATCTGCTGGCACTTTGCGGCATCCTGGGAGGGGTGTACCTGATCAATAAACGGTAGCCCGGCGGACCTGTCCTGTAATTTTATGGAAGGAAGCTAGTCAGGCAACCAGTGTAATTTGTTTTTTTTTAGGTTTGCGCGAAGACTGGTTTCAGAAAACCGGAATCAAAAATCCCTGCACAGGAAATGTCTGTACAGGGATCTGCTGAAAACAAATCGAATTATTTATGCTTGCTTTTATCCTCCACCTTAACTCCGTTTTCATCCACCTGAACATGCACGTTCTTTTTATCATCACGTATATCGATGCCGTTTTTGTCGATTTTCACTTCGGCGTCGGTTGAGATGTCAACTTTTTTACCATTGATGGTGATGTGATGGGTATTATCTCCGGAATCATCTGCTGCATCCGTTTTTAGGGAGAAATCAAAGTCGGTGCATTTCAAACCGGCAGGAGTCATCATCCAGTAATGACCCAGCATGTCCCGGTCATACGTATTGGTGGTGTTTTCTATATCGTAAATGATGTCATCGGCATTGTCATCGAGGTAAATGGTTTTACCCACGGGCACACGCAGGATCAGTGTGAGCCGCTGGTTCCGGAATTTCGTGTCCCTGGACAGGGTAAAACTCTGATCCAGGAGCAGGAGGGTGTCCTGTTGTTCAAATTTATAATTCATTTTCCTGGAGTTATTCTCGGCTTCAACCCGGTTGCTGCCGCGGCCGGTTTGCACCTTCACCAGTTCGAACGAGTCGCCCGGTGCTTTCTGAATATCCAACCTGACGGTGCGAATGCGCATCATCGAATCGAGGGAGCCGCTGATGACTGAAAAATCATCATCATCATCGATGTGGATACCCCAGGAATGGCCGTACTTTTCAGATTTCACACAGTTGACATACAGGGTGTCCATAGACGGTTGCATGATGGGCACTGTGATGCGGCTGACATCCCTGATGCGGTAGTTCTTGGCAATGCTGAATCCCAGCACCAGGGAGATGATGACACCGGCAGCGACCAGCAATCCTGCGGTGTATCGTACGAATGAATTTTCCTGGTATTGAATGCCGAAAAGCATTTTGATTCCTTTGTAAACCAGCATCAGGAAGGGTACGCCCAGCAGCAGGAAGAGGGCGGTGAAGGTCCAGAACTGCTGGGAAGGAGAGAGGAAGAAGTTGGTCAGGAAAACGGGCACCTCGATTCCTCCTACGCCCAGGATAGCCACGAGGGCCAGCAAAAGGGAGCCCAGAACAAGGAGACCGATCAGCAGCATAAAGACAGCGAGGACCTTGATTGCGAATTTGAAGAATCCTTTGATGATGTCGAGAACTGTTTCAAAGACATTCTCAAAAAAATTACCGGTTCTTCTTCCAAAATCGCCGCCTTTGCTTCCGGATGAAAACTCATTCATCCTGGATTTGATGGATTCCATCTCATCGGCTACGGATTTTTTAATGTTTTCGATGTTCACGGGTTCCCCGCGCATTTCCAGCTTTTCGGCCGTGGTCCTGGCTTTGGGCAGGATGATCATGAGAATGATATACAGCAGCAATCCCGATCCGGCTGCAAAAAATACAATGGCAAAGGTGAGTCGGAGCCAGATGGGATCAATGCCCAGCCGGTAACTGATCCCGGAACAGACGCCGCCGATTACCTTGTCATCCGGATCCCGGTAAATCCGCCGGTATCCCCGGTTAAAAGCCGTGTATGAATGGGCTCCGGAAGATGTCGAATCTTCTTCCCTCGCTTCACCGGCAAACTGTTCCGGCCGTCCCATCATGTTGATGACCTCATCCACCTCGGAGTCCCTCACAGGCTGCTGGCTGTTTTTAATGCGTTCCTGGAACATCTCGGCAATGCGCGCTTCGATATCCTGGATGATTTCATCCCTGCCATCGGACGATGTAAAATAAGCCCTGATGGCATCCAGGTATTTTTTCAGTTTTTCATAGGCCTGCTCCTCGATGTGGAACACGATGCCTCCTATGTTAACGGTTAATGTTTTGTTCATGGCAGTCAGATTTGTTTAGCAGTTTTGTTTACAGCATCCATAAGTTCATTCCAGGTTCCTTTCAGTTCCTTTAAAAACTCCTCCCCGATGGGAGTGAGTTTGTAATATTTGCGGGGTGGGCCTGCATTGGACTCCACCCAGGTGTAAGTGAGGAGCCCTGCGTTTTTCAGCCTCGTCAGCAGCGGATACAAAGTACCTTCCACCACGATCAGTTTTGCTTCCTTCATTTTGGCAATGATATCAGATGGATATATTTCTCCCTGTGAAATGATGGCCATGATGCAAAACTCCAAAACCCCCTTACGCATTTGTGCCTGTGTGTTTTCTAAGTTACTCACTGCGTTGGTTTTTAGTGTTAGACATAATTTCTTTTCTTTTCTGGCACAAATCTACGGTATAAAATAGTACTTTGCAATACATAGTACTATAAAAATTACAAATTTAATGTAATATATTGATATTCAATAAATTTATTTTGAATAACGAAATTTAGTAATACCTTGCTGGAGATACAGCGTTCTCGAATGGAAATATACTGATCATGTGAATTAACTATTAGGGTATGGAGTTCAGTATTCAGGGTGAATCCCGGGGTTCGTGATACTATAATATCCGGAATCACCCCTGTACTCATACATCAGCTCAAGCCAGAAAAAACGGATGAATACGGGTCATACGGGATGACCCTGATTCTATGGCCATCGGGAACCGATAAATGATCATTTCGTTCCAGGGAAGCGTTACTAGTTGTTCCGGTATTGAACCGGATGCCACGCTGCCGAATCCGGACTGGTTATGGTTCATTCTTCCAGCCGTTAAATTATGCAGGTGACAAGGTGATGATTTCCAGCATTACCTGCATACATGGCTTCTTTCGGAAAAATCCCCGGTAAAAGCAGGGTCCGGTTTTACTTGCTGATTCTAACGGGCATTGGAAATGACTAAAAAAATGATACCGCCTGAAAAGCAAAGTTCCGCATTCATTTCCCGATCCGGAAGGGCCGGCGGTTGGCTGGGATGAAAGCGAAATCAACGGGTATTGATGAATACCCATGTAAGGAGCAGGTAAAATCCGTTTGAATAAGAATGTTGGTTTTGTTATCCTGTTCAGGTTGATCCGGTTTGTAAATGAATTTATTTCGTGGTATTCAATGACTAAAACTTTTCAGGCTCCGGATAAAACTGCAACTGCAGCATGGCCATAATTATAATTTAGCTGCGGATGCAAAGGAGGTCATTACATTTTAACAAAACGGACGGTGAATGCGTTCCGGTCATCCACCACCCTGATAAAATAAACACCCGGTTGAAGACTGATTAAATTCAGTAAGCAGGATCCCGAAGCATGTTCCTCACCTAAGTCCATATCCGGCTTCACCCGTCTGCCTGAACAATCATACAGGACAAAGTCATCGCCCGGCCGTATGCCCTGAACAACCAGATACTGATCAGCGGGATCAGGGAAAACATGAAGATCCCGGTTCATTACCGGATCATTCTCCCGGCAATTAATGGTTACCGTTTTGGTGTTAGAGGATTTGGAACAACCATAGGAATTGGTCACCACTACTTTGTAAATGCCGCTGTTTTTTGCCGAATAGGATTGGCCAGTTGCCAGCGGAATGGCCGAACCGTTCTTTTTCCATTGAAAAGAATACCCGTTACCGTTTGTGGCAGTAAACCCGACGCTGTCACCGGTGCAGAAGGCGAGCGGGCCATCGGCAGAAAATGAAGCCGTTGGTGGTCCGGTGACGGAAAGGGAAGAGGAAGATTTCTGGCATCCTGCAGAATTAGTAACAATAACCTTATACGTGCCGGTTTTCGTTGCCATATAGACCGAGGAGGTGGCTCCCGGGAGGATGTTGCCGTTTTTCTTCCATTGCCAGGCGATGGCTGCCGGACTTCCGGCTGTAAGCAACACAGAGCCGCCGGTGCAGAAATTCAACGGACCATTGGCTGTTAGCGTCACGGAAGGCAGGGAGGCCACTGTCATGTAATTGTTGAGGGTCAATGTGTCCGAACCATAGGCATTTCCCGCAATCAGGGTCACGGCATAGGATCCCGGCGTATTATAGGTCACGACAGGGTGCTGTAACGTACTGGAGGATGGCGTTCCCCCGGGAAAGGTCCAGTTCCAGGTCAGGGGCTGATGCAGGCTCTGATCCATAAAAGTCACATTTTTATATTTACAGACGGACTGATCGTTGGCGGAAAAGGATGCCAGCGGTGGTGGGTATACGAAGGATGCGGGCAGGTAAGGGGAGAGGTCGAACGATTTGATAGCGGGGGCGATATTGAACGGGTTTTGCTGCAGACGTTCATTGGAAATATAGCCATAGGCTCCGTTTTTGAAATCAATACCTTCCGTTTGCCCGTTTACCAGCATGGTTGAAAGGCTGAATTTTCTTTTATTCCCGTTGAAAAACAGGCCTCCGTGATAATCATACATCATCCATAATGAAACCGGAAAAAGACCGGATTTATCATATCCCAGCAGTGCCAGTACTCCGCCTTCCTGTATGCAGGCTCCTGTGATAAGCGAGGCCGTATTGAAACTTTCCTTCACCTGGGCCACCCAGGTGCCGGGAACAGCAGGCAATACATAATGCCTGCACTGCTTGTTGACCCAGTTTTTACTGAATAGATGAAGGGAATCATTATAAAAGATAACCGATTCGCAATCGAAATCGTTGTTGTTGGGTGCCGATACAAAAGAAGTCTGATCGGAAAAGGAAAAGTTAATGATATCGGCTGAAACGGAAGTGGCAGCCGGTGTAAGTGCGGAAATGGCAATCCGGTAGATTTTCAGATCTGTCCGGTTGCCGTTATTATTGCCAAAGTCGCCAACATAAACATATTGCGGTCCTGCGGCAATATCCTCCCAGTCCACATTGGTTGCATTGGTGACGGTTACGCTTTGTAAAACGCTGCCATTGGCGGAATCCACCCGGAACAGCGTATTGCTGTTTCCACTGTCGTTATGGGTCCATAATTTATTGGCTATAAAAGCAAGGCCTGAGGTCTCATCCAGGACAGGAGTGGCCAGGTTGGCTTTGAACGTTAATCCCAGGTTGGTGGAAGAATAGAGGCAGGATCCGTCATTGCTGGTGGCGGAGGGATTGTAATTAGTGGCTTGTATATCCATGCAGCCAGGCTGGGCATAACTGTTGGTCTGGATCAGTCCGGGGATCATCCAGGCGGTTAAAATCAGTTTTTTTATCATCGGGCAATTTTTTGAAGTTATAAGCTATCCACGGTGTCTCGTATTATTTCTGTAATTCCAGGGCCATTTTTACCGCATCATAGGCATTCACGACCCCACCGGTGGCCGAGAGATTTCCAAACCTGGTTTTCTTTTTTTGTCTGTTTTTTTCTGACGGCATAAAAACACGGAGTTTCCGGTGGCTGGTAACGGAATCCATAATGATTTTTTTTACCTGCGTCGCGGTAAGTTCCGGAAAATAAGAAAACAGCATGGCTGCAATGCCTGATACAACCGGTGCGGCGAAGCTGGTTCCGCTGCCGGTTTCATAAGCGTCTCCGGGCTTCAGGGAAAGGATGTTCACGCCCGGTGCAAAAAGATCTACGGTTTGGCGGCCATAGTTGGAGAATTTTCCCGCCAGTGATTTGCCGGCTTTGCTTGTGCTGGCACCGACGGTGAGCCAGTGTCCGGAAAACTCCGTTCCGTTCTCCAGTTTAGGGGATGGATACTGAGTCTTCGTATCGGTATTTTCTGCCTCGTTACCGGCGGAATGAACGATCAGGACATCCTTTTTAACTGCTTCCGAGATGGCTTCGTCAACAAGTGATTTCTCCGGGGAATAGCTTTTACCGAAACTGCAGTTGATGACACGCGCTCCGTTCCGGACGGCATACCGTATGGCGCCGGCAACATCCCGGTCCCGTTCATCTCCGTCGGGCACGGCCAGCACTGGCATTATCAGCGCATGGTCTGCAATTCCGTTGATGCCTGTATGGTTATTCCGGCCCGCGGCTATAATGCCGCTCACGAAGGTTCCATGTCCGGGCTTTTCACCCGTCACATTATTGTTTCCGTAACCATAATTTTCCGGACTGGCGGCATTAGCTGAATGTCCGCGGGGATTATATTCCAGGTTCAGGTGAAAAAACAGGTGATTGTAATTATTTTCCTTTATTGCTTCCAGGTCCTGAAGCGAGTAACCGATCTGATCAAGATACAACAGGTAATTTCTGGATTTTCTAACCATATCCTGCATAGGATTGGATTGTCGTATATCGTTTAGAGTTGGGTTTTCTTTTCCCGTAAAATCCTTCATGTTTGCCAGGGCGGTCACGTAACCCTTGTAGACGATGTCTATTTTTTCTTTTTCCGCTTTGTATTTACCGAGTTTGTCATCGTATTCCTTTCTGGCAGTTTCGACCATTTTTAAATATGCCGGGTCGGGTTTGGCCACGTCTGTGTTGGTTGCATAGCCATATTTGGTGTTGTAATCCCGTACGATCCTGGTTAACTCATAAGTATCGTAAGTAATGGATTCTCCCTTTTCGTTCACCAGGAAATTCCAGCCGTGAATATCATCAACATACCCGTTCCGGTCATCATCAATACCGTTGCCGGGAATTTCATTTTCATTGGTCCAGATATGCTCCTTCAGATCCTCATGTTGGATATCCACACCTCCGTCAATGACAGCCACGATAACGGTTTTGCCCTGTCGTCCTGAAAGCAGGTCACGGTATGCCTTATCCATCAGGGCACCTTCCATGTCCAGGCTGTCGGGTGAGGCATTATACCAGTTCAGGAACCTGAGGTCGGCGGTATCGATGGATGCAGTAACCGGCCTGATGGCTGCAGTCTGTGCCAGCATAGTGCCTGTGAAAACAAGGGAGCAAAAGAAAATCCCAAGCCTTTTTGGAAAGCCAATAACTTTATTTGTCATGAATATGGAGAAAACCGGTCCGGATGGCAATTTACGAAATTACTCCGATTTTTCAATGCTTCCGCTGCCTGAAACGGAAGGAAGAATATTGGAGGGAGAACCTTTATACTGAATTGTTCCGCTTCCGGTGACGCTTGCTTTTAAAACACCGGAAGGAAAAATCCTGGCCTGACCGGAACCGGATACGGAAGCCTGGCAGTCACCGGTCCTGTGTTCCATGGCTTCAATTACACCCGAGCCGCTGATATCCATGGCTGAGGAATTGCTGTTGCCTCTGATTTGCAGGTTCCCCGAGCCAGAAACATCAGCCTTTAGGTGATCACAGATAATATCCATATCCATATTACCAGAACCGTTTATTTCAAGTTGAATGGTTCCTGTTTTAATGGTGTTGGATGAACGGATATTGCCAGATCCGTTTAATTCCAAGGCATTGAGGCGATTCACCGAAATATACAGGATGATGGGCTTGCTGTCCATGATGTGCTTATCGCTGGAGATAATCAGTTTTTTCGATTTGACCCTGGCATCGATCACGGGCATGAGGTTTTCCTGGGCGCTGATCATGAAACTCTGATCCATGCTGTCGGTGATTACAACATCGGCATCCAGGTTGAGTTCAAGGGAATTAAATGGTTCCACGTTCCTGGTGGCCATAGTGGGTTCACCGCTGCCCCTGATATAATTGCGGCAGGAATTAAACAGGGCCGGCATCGCACACAGTAACAGGATCGGTACATATTTTTTCATACGATAAGTTTTAACCCGATACAATAAAAAGGTTATATTTGGTTCTGTAAAGGTATAAAACCTGCTCATGAAAAACACCATCTGTTTTCTCCAATTAATTTCAGTCCTGCTTTTTTCCGGTTGTCTCAATGAGAAACCGGTTCAGAAAAGTGAGGTGCCGTCCTTTACTTTTATTACGGGAGGGAGCGGGGATGAAACCGCCAACGACCTGGTTGTTTCGGAAGAGGGCGATATATTCTGTTTCGGAACCACGACTTCCTTAACCTACGGGGGCAAGGATTTTTATATCGTGAAAACCAGCCGTGACGGGAAGATTTTATTTACCAGTCATTATGGTTCTGACAAGGATGAAGTGGGTTACGCCATGACCTTTACGGATGACGGAGGTCTGATGCTTGCCGGATATACCAATGGATATGGGGCTTTGAGCAAGGACTTTTTAACGGTTAAAATCAATTCATCCGGGGATATTTTAAAATACCAGACCTACCCGGGTGGCCATGATGAAGTTGGAACGGCTATCCTGCGAATTCCCGGTGATGGTTATCTGCTGGGTGGTTTCAGGGAAACACCCTTGAAGGGAAGGGATTTCCTTTTGATCAGGATCGATCCGGACGGGCAGGAACGATGGCATAAAACCTATGGCGGGTTGCAGGACGATTATATCAGCAGTATGTGCTCAGATGGATTCGGAAACCTGGTTGTATTTGGAAATACTATCAGTTACGGAGCCGGAAATCAGGATTTTTACCTGATGAAACTGGATCAAAACGGGGATTCTCTCTGGGCCAGGACCTATGGAAGCAGCGATTATGAACAGGCCGGAAGCGTGGTGAGGACACCGGACGGTTATTACCTTTGTGGCCATACTGCAGGATTCGGGCACCCGGAACACCAGGTTTACCTCGTTAAAACAGACCCGGACGGGTTCCAGGTTTGGGACAAGCAATATGGCGGGGTCATGCATGACGGGGCCGAGAAAATGCTTTTAACGGACAATGGAAGCCTGGTTATGGCCGGCTATTCCTCAAGTTATGGAAACGGGGACATGGATTTTCTCCTGGTTCAGGCAGATGCCAGCGGTAACCTGGAAAGGACTCAATCCTTCGGCAATGCAGGCCCTGATGCAGCATTCGGACTGGCATCGTCATCAACATCCTGGTACCTGGCTGGATACACCACGGACAGCCTGAATGCAACCAGTGATCTGATGCTTATTAAAACAGCAAAGTGAAATTCGGGAGGTTTTTCAATCAACGGTTGTCGTCTGTACATGCTTCCTGAACCGGCACGGCCCGCGGGTTAATATTTTTCCAGGTGATCTGTAAATTCATCTAAATTCCTACTTTTGCGCCTTCCTGATGCCTTATACGCAGGCAGGTTATGAAAATAAAACTTATCTTATGAAAGTTACAAAATACTGTTTACTGGTCGCCGTGATCTTTGCTTCCTGTAAACCAAAAGAAAACCAGACAGCCACCGACAGTAACCCGACGGTAAATGCCGATACGGTATTTTCCTTTGAAGGAGACCGGTTTGCTGATATCTCCGTACTTCGTTACCGTATCGAAGGTTTTGAAGAGTTGCCGCTTCAACAAAAACAACTCGCCTATTACCTGTATATGGCGGGCATGTCGGGACGGGATATTTTCTATGACCAGAAATATAAATACAACCTGCAGATCCGCAAGACACTGGAGGCCATCCTGTCTACCTATTCAGGGGATAAGAATTCGGATGAGTACGGCAAATTCCTCGTATACGCCAAGCGTTTCTTTTTTTCGAATGGCGTCCACCATCACTATTCCAATATGAAGTTTGTACCGGAATGCAGTTTTGAATATTTTGCTGAACTGGTTAAAAACTGCGATCAGTCGAAACTGCCGCTGGACGGCATGAAAGCCGATTCCTTCACCACCTACCTGCGACCGATCCTGTTTGATGAGCAGCTGGACGCTAAAAATGTGGATTTGGGTCCCGACCGGGATAATGTGGTGTCATCCAAAAACAACCTGTATGAAGGCGTCACGCAAAAGGAGGTGGATGAGTTTTACAGGAAGAAAAGCATCACGGGCGTTAAGGAACAGCCGGCCTACGGCCTGAATTCAAAACTGGTGAAGGAGAACGGGAAGATCGTAGAGAAAACCTGGATGGCCGGAGGTATGTATAGTCCGGCCATCGAACGGATTATTTACTGGCTGGAAAAGGCCGTTACAGTTGCCGAAAATGAGACACAGAAAGACGTGTTATCCAAACTCATCCGTTTTTACAAGACCGGAGACCTGAAGGATTATGACACCTATTGCATAGCCTGGGTGGGGGATACGGCTTCCCGTATTGATTTTGCAAATGGATTTATTGAGGTATACCGGGATGCAGCACAGAAGCGGGGCAGTTATGAGGCTGTACTGTCCATGAAGGACCTGGAGGCCACCAAACGAATTTCCGCCATCTCGCATGAGGCGCAGTGGTTCGAGGACCATTCTCCCATCAGCGATAAGCATAAGAAAAGAAATGTAAGGGGAATTTCCGCCAAGGTTATTACGGTGATTAATGAATGTGGTGATGCAGCACCTTCAACCCCCATCGGCATCAACCTTCCCAACCAGGAATGGATTCGCGAGCAGCATGGCAGCAAATCGGTTTCCCTTGGTAATATCGTGGAATCGTATAATTATGTGAAGGCCAAAAGCCCCGCTGTAAAGGAATTCGGGGTGGATGAAGAAGTGATTGAACGGATAAAGAAGTATGGCGCCCTGGCGGGTGATCTGCATACCGATATGCATGAAGTGATCGGACATGCATCCGGTCAGATTAATCCCGGTGTGGGTACCACCGATGTGACCCTGGAGAATTACGCCGGTACGCTGGAAGAAGCCCGTGCCGACCTGGTGGGCCTGTATTACGTCATGGATCCGAAACTGGTGGATATTGGCGTAATGCCCTCTACCGATGTCGGAAAGGCCGGCTACGACAATTACATCATGAACGGGCTAATGCTTCAGTTATACCGTATAAAACCCGGTGATAACCTGGAGGAAGCGCATATGCGCAACCGGCAGTTAATCGCCGGATGGGCCTTTGAGCATGGAAGCAAGGATAAAGTCATTGAGCGGGTTACCCGGGAAGGTAAAACCTATTTTAAAATCAATGATTATGAAAGGCTGCGCGGGCTTTTCGGGGAACTGTTAAGGGAGATTCAGCGCATCAAGTCCGAAGGGGATTTCCAAGCAGGAAAAAATCTTGTTGAAAATTACGGAGTCAAGGTTGACCAGGCACTGCTGGAAGAAGTCCATAAGCGTTACGAACCATTGAATATAGCGCCATATATGGGTTTTATTCAGCCCAGGCTGGTGCCTGTGATGGCAGGAGAGACCATACAGGATGTCCGGGTGGAGTATCCATCTGATTTTATTGACCAGATGCTTGAATATGGAAAGGACTTCGGTTTTCTGCCGGTTCACAACTGATACGTGTCGTTTTACCATTGTATTTCATTTGAATTTTTCCCTTGACGGAAGTTGAAATTGAAAAAACGCTCGGGGTTTATTTGCCTCCGGCGGCGGTATCCCCGTGTGCCGCCATGTTGATTAAAAACAGGGTACACCTTAAAATTACCCGGTCCAGGTTATCCAAACATGGCGATTACCGGGCTCCACACCGGGAGTCCGGCCACCGGATCAGCATCAATCATAACCTCAACCCCTATATGTTCCTGTTGACCTTTCTTCATGAAATAGCTCACCTGGAAACCTATAATTTGTATCAGCATAAGGTGGATGCGCACGGCAAGGAATGGAAGGCAGTTTTCCGGCAGGTACTGAAGCCATTCCTGGATGAAGGGATTTTTCCGGGAGAAGTCATCGGAACGCTTGAGCGTTATCTCATCAACCCAAAAGCGGGCAGTTGCGCGGATCCGGAATTATATAAAGCCTTGAGGATATTTGATGTCACCAATCACCATGTCCTGCTGGAAAATTTACCGGAAGGATGTTATTTCAAAATACGGGGTTACAAAAATATTTTTATTAAGGGAAAGCGTCTCCGGAAATTTTTTCACTGTCAAATGCAACACTCCAAAAGGGAATTCAGGATTTCCGCCGTTGCCGAGGTGCAGCAGGTTGGAATGTTTTGAGGAAAGAACGGGACATGCATGCATGAAATTCCATTTACGGGGCAGCGTATCCTGCAAGTCCTTTGTTTGTTGTGCCATGGCAAAGGTCAGATAGGATGGTCATGTACAAATGGAAAAGGTTCTCCGGACCTGGCGGGAGGAAGCCATGAACCCCAGGCAGCGACAGCAAATCTGGACCTGGGAGGCGGTCGGCGGAGACAGCCAACCATGGACCGGAATCGTTGCATTCGGGATGCCAACCGGTAATGGGCGTGGGTCAGGCTTCTTCCGGGGACCGGATTAATGCAGATTCGGAATATCCTCCGCCAGTAAAATGAAATTGTCTTCTTCCTCCTTGTATTTCATGATCTGGTCCAGGGCATCGGGGACCACATCGCTGCAGACCACAATAAAGGATCCTTTTTTGGCATTCCGGATCGCATATTCAATCGCCTCAGGCTCACTGGGTATAACTTTCAGGGGTTTGTCCGGGTTCACGTGATGAATGCCCCGGAGCATGAAGTCGATGATCTCCTTTTCCGTACGCCCGCGAAGATTGCGGTCCTGCCTGATGATTATTTCATCGAACATGGAAGCCGCCAGCGTGCCCAGGGTGAGAATGTCTTCATCACGCCGGTCTCCGACACCGGCAATAATACCCACCTTGGGTTTGGCTTCAATTTTTTCAAGGAACCTGGCAATAGCCTGGAACCCTGCAGGATTGTGGGCATAATCAACCATAACCTGGAATTTTTTAAACTGGAAAAGGTTCATTCGACCCGGAGTTTGAGCAGGTGAAGGGATAAAGGTTTCGAGGGCCAGTTTGATGTCGTCTATTTTGAAGTTGTGTATAAAGCCCGTTAGTACGGCAGGCAGGATGTTTTGAATCATAAAAATTGCCTTGCCGGAGAAGGTGAGGGGGATGTTGACGATTTTATCAACCCTCATTTTCCAGTTGCCCTTGCAAATGGTCACATAACCGTTTTCGGCCACAGCGGCCAGCCCGCCTGCGTTACAATGTTCGGAGATGATCGGGTTTTTTTCATCCAGGCTGAAATAGGCAATTTTACAGTCCAGTCCGTTGGCCATTTTGGCTACCAATGGATCATCGGCATTGAGGATGGCATAACCGCCTGGAAGGACGCTTTCCACCACCACGGCTTTCACCTTGGCCAGTTCTTCAATGGTGTTGATGCCCTTCAGGCCGAGGTGGTCGGAGGCTACGTTGGTGACGATACCGGTATCGCAGTTGTGGAAGCCGAGTCCTGCCCGAAGGATACCTCCGCGGGCGCATTCCAGGACAGCAAATTCGACAGTCGGATCTTTAAGTATAAACTCTGCACTCATCGGACCGGTGCAGTCGCCCTGTTGCAGCATGTGGTTCTGTACGTAAATACCATCAGTGGTGGTGAAGCCGACTTTGCGGCCCATGTATTTCACCATATGAGCAATCAACCGGGTGGTAGTGGTCTTGCCGTTGGTACCGGTTACCGCCACAATGGGAATGCGGAAATTGCTACCGGGCGGGTAGAGCATGTCGATCACCGGTTCAGCCACGTTGCGCGGCAGGCCCTCGGTTGGAGCCGTGTGCATCCGGAAACCTGGTGCAGCATTGACCTCCAGCACGGCACCGCCATTTTCGTTTATGGGTTCTGTGATACTGGACGCCATGATATCAATGCCGCAGATGTCCAGTCCGACCAGGCGCGCTATGCGTTCACACATGAAGACATTATAGGGGTGAACCAGATCGGTGATGTCTGTGGAAGTGCCCCCCGTGCTGAGGTTTGCAGTGGCTTTTAAATGAAGCGTTTCGCCTCGCGGCAATATGCTTTCCAGGGTAAGACCATTGTCTTTCAGGATGTGTTGCGTCATCTCATCCACCCTGATGGCCGTCAGCACTTTCTCATGACCGTAGCCGCGTCTCGGATCGCTGTTCACCTCATCAATCAGCTCACGGATGGTTAACCGACCGTCACCGGTTACCATGGCCGGCGTACGTTTGGCTGCAGCCACAAACTTATAGTTTATCACCAGGATGCGGTGATCATAACCTGTAATGTATTTTTCAACAATGACTGAGCGTGAGATTTTTTTTGCGGCCGCCATCGCCTGCTTGGCTTCCTCCCAGGTTCGGACATTGATCGTGGCGCCGCGTCCGTGGTTTCCGTTAATGGGTTTCAGCACCAGCGGGTAGCGGATGTCATCAACGGCATCTTTCAGATCCTCTTCATCGTAAATGATTTTACCGCGGGGAACCGGGATGGAAGCTGCTTCCAGTAAATTTTTGGTATCTTCCTTATCGCAGGCAATTTCAACGGCTATGCTGCTGGTCGTGGAGGCCACGGTAGCCTGGATTCTCCGCTGATTGACGCCATATCCCAGCTGCACCAGGGAGTGCCGGTTCAGGCGAACCCAGGGGATGCCCCGGTTTCTGGCCTCTTCCACGATGGCACCGGTACTCGGGCCCAGCCGTTCGTCTTCCCGGATTTCCCGCATTTTCTGGATATCGTCAGCCAGGTTATAAGGAATATTATCGGTCAGGGCGCGGGCAATTTTAACCGCGGCCCGTGCGGCATAAATCCCGACCTTTTCTTCCTCATAGGAAAACACCACATGATAAACGCCATCTTCGCCGGTTGTGCGGGTGCGGCCAAAGCCTACATCCATGCCGGCCAGGGTTTGAATTTCAAGAGCGATGTGTTCAATGACGTGCCCCATCCAGGTACCTTCTTTCACACGATGAAAGAAACCCCCTGCATAATCTTCAGAACAGCGGTGTTCATACATGCTCGGAAACATGTTTTCCAGTCTTTCGGAAAAACCTTCAATTTTATCGGTTGGGAGACCTTCCATTTCTTCCAGATCGAGTTTCATCACGATCAGTTTATGCCTCCAGATGGACCAGTAATTGGGACCGCGCATGGCACGGATTTCAATAATTCTCATATAGGTTAAACGTGTTTTTTTGTAATTTCAGAATCCTGATACCAAATATTTCCGGAAAATAGAAAGAGTTTTGATTTAAACCAAATGAACACAGGATTTAGCGATCTTGCAGGATCGCAACCAGGGATCCAATACAAAAGGG
>CAYWHE010000079.1:0-16402 GCA_964458125.1 uncultured Flavobacteriaceae bacterium
CCTGGTCGGTGGCGGTGCAGCCGCTGGCATCCGTTACAGTAACCGTATATGTTGTATTCCCGCCAGGCGAAACACTGGTGGATGACGTGGTGGCGCCATTACTCCACACGTAGGTTACTCCGCCGGAAGCATTCAGCACCAGCACCTGCCCCAGGCAAAGCGAAGCATCGGGGCCTGCATTGGCCACAGGAGGAGGATCGATGGTGATTGTTTTGGTGATGCTGTCCGTGCATCCGTTTGAATTCGTGACCACCAGGCTGACCGTATAGGTACCGGGACCCGGGTAGGTCGTGGAAGGGTTCTGTGATGTTGAGGTTGATCCGTTGCCCAGGTTCCAGTTCCACGAGGTGACCGTGCCGCCCGATGCATCCGAAAATGTCACCGTGGAAGCAGCGCAGGGATTTGAAAAATTAAAATCCGGAACAGGGACCGGGTATATGGTCACCTGCTGGGTAAGGGTATCCGAACAACCAATGCTGTCACCCGCAATCAGGGTGACCGTATAGGTTCCGGGAGCCGGATAGGTGGTCGTGGGATTCTGGGAGGTGGAAGTGGTTCCGTTACCTAAATTCCAGTTCCAGGAGTTCACCGAGGAAGCAGGCGCGGACTGATCCGTGAAAGTAATGGTCTGACCGACACAACCCGATGGAGCAGCAAATGCTGCAGTTGGCTGGGCGGTAATGTTTACCGGCTGAATAAGCGTGTCTATGCAGCCCAGACTGGTCTGAATAATAAGCTGTACATTATAGGTTCCGGGACCCGGATACTGGTGAACCGGATTCTGCAGTGTGGAAGTGGTCCCGTCCCCGAAATTCCAGTTCCATGAAATAATCACTCCTCCTCCGACGGTCGACTGGTCGTTGAACTGCAGGGGTGAATTGATACACCCCCCGTAGGGTGTAAAGGCAGCCACCGGCATGTTGCTGTTTTGTACCACAACCGTATCGGTTGCCGTGCAGGTTCCGTCTGAAACGGTGACTATATACGTTCCGGTACCCACCGTCTGGGCCGGGGCAGTTGAGCCATTGCTCCACTGGTAAGTATAAACCCCGGAGCCTCCGGTGGCATTTGCGGAAATGGTGGCCAGGTCGTTACAGGCAATAAACTGGTCGGGGCCGGCATCCACCTGGATTCCTATGACAGTAATGCAATAGGAATAAATCTGACTTCCCACGTACGGGCAGGCATCATCGAATACCCTTACCGTAAAGCAATACGGATTGGAACTGATGTCGGCCTGGGTGGGTGTCCAGCAAAATGTACCGACCGGGCGGGGGCCTGCCGTGGTGGTGAAGGTGGCGTTGGCAATGGCCCCATTCCAATTCATAAATACATTTTGCGCATTATCCGGATCGCTGGAATTGATGAAAAAACAAAAGGGCTCCCCGGCGCAAATAGTGGCTGAGAAATTACTGGTACCGTTAATTCCTGTGAGGGAAGGATTCGTATTGGTGCAGTTCAGTACCGTCACCTGTATATCCCGCTCAACTGTTCCGATCAGCACCCCGTTGCGGTATTCGCTCACCAGAACGGCCATCACCGTTACCTGTAATTGTTGCGGGGTCATGCAAATGTCACCGGTCGCCGGATTAAAGGACATGGCCGGTACTGAATTCAACGGATTGGATGCGTTGTACGGGGCATTGTAACTTACCGTGGTGGCAGAAGTCTGGTAGGGTGTGATCAGTGAATAAACAAGGGAATCACCATCGGGATCATAGGCACCATGGTTGAAACAAAATTGCTGTCCCAGGCAGATAAACGGAACCGGCTTGTTGGAAAATGTCGGCGAGGAATTGCAGGGAGAAATGGTGTTGTTTAAGGTTGCATAGATATAAAAAGTATTTGAGCCCGGTGAACCAATGGTCGTAATGGCCGCATTCCGGCAACACAGGTTATAGCTGAAGACCCAGTCGGGACATTGTGAAGGAAGGTTGATGACTCCTTCGTATACCCACTCCTGGATTCCGGTGAATACACCACCGTTACAGGTCGAAGTAGCCGAAGGGCATATGGGAGTCACTTCCTGTCCAGTACCGGGAATGGGGTAACAGGTAACGCCCAGGCTTGCCCCGCAGGAGGCAGAACTTACATTAACATATACGTTGGCAGGCGCAGCAATCCCGATGCAATCACGATAGAAGGAAAGGGTGATGCGGTAGGTATTACCGCCCAGGCACTGGTAGGTCAGGTCAGCGCCCATCGCATGACTGGCATGAACCTTTCCCGAGAGGAAGGTCAGACCCGCGAGGACCAGGAATATTACTGACTTTTTGCGTAATTGTTTACTCATCTTGAATGGATTTAGTCGTTACGGGCCTGTCTGTAGCAAAACTTTTTTTCATCACAAACAAATGTATTATGGTGACGGGCCGGCGTATTTTAAAAAGGCCGGCATTGCAGGCCAATGCAATAAAAAAGGGAAATTCGTCAGAAATCAACCGGCACAGCGGTTATCTATCGCTGGGAATCAACCACATGAGCCACCGGGGGCAGAAATGAAGGACGGAAATGACCTGTAATGAACAGCGGCAAATCGCAGATTACAAAAACTGCTGAATGCCAGTATAGGTAATTGACCCTTTTTATTACAGCCTTCCTGAGGCCGGAGGCGATGGGAGAAGGAAAAAAATAAAAGAGAACCGGCCCGCCTGCAAAAACCAAACCAATTTCAAAAGTCAGCCCGGAATTGCCGGAGTTACCTTCTGGCCGGATTTGTTTTTTCTGAATTGTTCGCGGATACGCTTCAGCAAATCGGACCAGGAATCAAAATCTCTCCGGTAAAAAACGCCAATGCCCTGGGTATACAGGGAGTTATTGGCATTGATAAGGGAGTTGTTGTTTGTCTTATTAAAAGCCTTCACCCGGAAGCGCCCGTCGGGACTAACCTTGTATTCGATATTAAAATCGCCGACGATATTGGAGGAACTCTGGCTATTACTGGCCACACCAACATTTCCGTCAATGGAAATCCTGTCGTTCAGTATGCTGGTCGATACCATCACTTCAAATTCATCCCTGGTGACCTGGTTACCCGGGCGGTAATTGACCCCCAAATCGAAATCCGAACTGATCTGCGAAATCCACTGGCTGACCTGGGTGGAAAGCAATTCCGCCGCATTCTCGCCGACAGGATTATTGGAAGAGGCTATGTTGGGTGAATTCTGCAGATCACGGGGCCTGGAAAACCTGCGGGCCAGCAGCAAACTGAATACCTGGGTATTAATATCCTCTTCGGATTTAAGATAGCGTGTCACAATCGATTCTGTCGCCGGATCGAGATTCGGGACAACCACATTAAAAGTAATCCGGGGATTAAAAAGTTTTTCGGTCAGGTGCAGGTGCAGTTCAACCGGATAACGCTTGTTATAACTGTCGGAAGAAGTATCCTGGATCAGGTCGTTAAGTACGGCATTTAATTTATACAGGGCCTCAATATTGATTTGCGCATCGTATGGATCCCCGTTCCAGCGGATGGTTCCCCCCTTATCGATACGGAAATCCTTGTTTATCAGGTTTTGGAGCGTAAACAAATAATTACCCGAACTGATTTCATAATTTCCATAAATATTAAAAGTGCCCAGCGGATCGATACTCAGGTTGATGTTCCCGGAGCCGCGGCCGGTGATCACGTCCCCGATTTTCTCGTCGAAAATCAGCTTGATTTCAGCGTCCGGCGTGATTTCAAGGTCGAATTCCATGTCAATGCCCCGCAAATCCACCTTAAGCTTTTCCTTTAATGCCAGGGTATCGCCGGCTGATACAAAATTGATAAAGGCCTTGTTTTTGACTTCGACGGGGTTGGATAAAGGCAGGTTAATGAGCGTTCCTCTTTCCGATTTCAATGATATGTTCATGCTCAGGAAATCAGGGTCTCCCGATATTTTTACCACACCGGTTCCATAGGCGTTGCCATAAAAAATGTCATTTTGTGCGGCCGTGGTGTGCAGACACTGTAAATTAGTGGCCCTGATAACGAGGCTGAAGAAGAATTCACGGAGATGGTGATGGTATATGCCACCGGAAACAGTAGCCTTGTTTCCATGTTCATCATTGACGATCAGGTTGTCGAAACTAATCTGTTTATCATCAATTTTAAAATCGTGGGAAAAGGAATACCTGGTATTCAGGTAGTCGATGGTAAAGGCGGTTTTCTGAAAATTGCCGCTTCCGTCCACCAGTGGTTCCCTGGAAGATCCGTACAGTTTTACATCCACATTGAGCAGGCCGCGCAGGTCGGAGAATATGCCTTTCAGAAAATGATTGAAGGTCTGAACAGGAAACTTGCGGAGGTGTATGTCAAATGCCATGGAATCCTCTGCCTCCTTTTTCAGATAATACCGGCCCTTGATCTCGATGTTTTTGAAATCATTCCTGTCGATATGACCGTCGATATCAATCATGCTCCTGCCCTTTTCCCAGGAAACGAGTGAAAAGGCATTTCCAAGTGTATCCTCAAAAAATGAAAAATCCTTCACCGATAAATCAGAAGCCAGTTTAATATCGCCCGACACTGCCGACAGCCGGATGGTTCCGTTGGCAGTACCACCGATATTTATATCGTATATGGCCAGCACCTTATTCAGGAGGGGCGTCCGGAAATCCGTCAGCTTAACTTCCAGGACATCATTTTCACGTGAAGAAATGATACCGGAAACCTCCACCTTTTCATTGCCTGAGGTGAGGACAATTTTCTCCAGTTTCATTCCGGTGGAATCAAAGGTAACCAGGTTTTCAGGGTGGATATCCCATTTTTTATTTTCAAGCTTTATCAGGGACGGCTCAATGGTCAGCAGGGTCCGGCCATCTTCCCTGAACAATGCCAGGCTTTTCAGATTCAGGCTGTTTGGAAGGGAATCATAATCGGCAATGACAATGGACAGGTTGGCGGAATCCCGGTTGGTCTCCAGGGCCAGGTTGATATCATGTAGTTTCAGGCTGTCGTGAATAAAAAATTCACCGACATTGCTCTGCAGTTTAAAGCGGTTATGCTGAGTAAATCCCGTCAGGGCAATATGATTGAAATCGATGATGTCGTAAGCAATGCGTCTGGAACGAAGCTGAAGGCCGAAATCATCAATGGCTGAGTTATAATGTCCCTCCAGACTTGTCCCCGGTTCAATATACAGGTCAGGTAAAAACAAGATGCAGAGATCCGCTGTTTTTTTAAAGTCTATGGCATAGGTAAAGGAATGCGGTTCACTAACGGTTATGGTATGCGAAGGCATGGCCGGGATATATTTACCCAGCATGTTCCGGAAGGACTCCACTGCGGAGGATAACCGGAACTGACCGTGGAAATTGGCATCGACAAAATCGGATTTCAGGGAAATTGTTTTTCCCGACTCGTCCGTTCCGGAAAACAGAGCCAATTCATCCGCCTTGTAAAGGATACCATGCTCCAGGTAGGTGATGTCCTTCAACTGCAGGGTGCCGGTGATGTTATCGATGGTGTTCCCCTTGAAATTGAAAAAAGCTTCACAACCGATCATGGAACCTGTGTCACGGTTGCTCAGGTGAAGGTGTCCAAGGTAGGCCTGTCTCAGTCCCGCATAAAAATCAAATACGGGAAGTTCTCCGGAAAAATCAACCTTGCCGTTAAAATCAAGTTTGATGTTTTCATCTTCCACATTCAGATTGCCGCTGAACAGTCTTTTTGCAATCTGCCCCTTTACCTGGATATTGGTGTAATGGTAGCCGTACAAATCCATATCGCTGACGCTGCCCTCCAGCAATGCATTGACCTTATTCATGCTGAAGCCGGTCCCTGAAATTTTCGCCTTACAGGTAATTTCACCGAGGTATTTATCGATCAATAAAAGCTTGCCGGCATGAAACGATGATGCACTGATGTTGCCGGCGTAGCTCGATTTATTCAAGTCCTTGTCGAACTTCAGGTTAATGTCCGATGACAGAAAGCCAAGGGCTGACTGCAGGTTACCGTAGGCGACAAAGTCATTGTAGAAGCCGGTGAACTTGCCTTTAAACCGGACCACACCCAGTGCGTCCAGGTTTTCAGGGATCCGGATGTTTCCCGGCTGATCAAACGGGAAACCCGGAATACTTTCAATATCCTGCTTACTGGTGACCAGCTGATCCACCAGCAGGTCAATAAATGTTTCTTCCAAATCCGGCAGGCCGCGCAGGCTTACATTCCCTCTGAATCGGGTATGATCCAGGCAGGCAATATCCATGTTCCTGCCCTTGATGTTGTTCACTGTTCCGCGGATATCACCTGAAAAATTCACCTTTTTATCCAGACCGATCAGTTCCTTTGCAAAATAGGCGATGTCTCTGGAGTCCAGGATGGATTTTTGAAAGGAAGAGTTGAAATGAACCTTTTCCAGGAAATCCCTGAAGGATTTGAAACTCTCATAGGAAAAAGTGAGTTGTCCTTTCAGGGAAGATCCGGAAGTTTCAATATCGAGGTCGTTGAAACGCATCTCATCCGGTGCAATTTTCGCTTTGGCATTCAGGTGACGGACATAAAATCCCTTCTTTTCCCTCAGGGATATGTTCCGGGCATTGAAAAACACCGAGTCACCGAGGAATTCAATACTTTCCAGGTGAGCATTGATATGCGAAACGTCAACGTCTTCAAAATCAATACAGGGGGTATAATCGTCCCAGCGAAGGTCCCGGAAGGTAAAATGGTTATCCACCAGGAATATATTCCGTATATTGAATTTCCAGGCTGCAGCCGTTGTATCCCCCTTCCCCATTTTAATTTGTTCGAGCAATTTCACCAGGTTCAGGTCATCATCCTCCTTGTATCTTTTCAAACCAATGACCCCGCCGTGCAGTTCGACCAGGGCAATGGTCAACAGGTGGTTATTCAGATCCAGCAAAGAAATATCCGCTTTCAGTTTCGAAGCATACAGCAGGGTGTCCTGGTGAAGGTCCTCGATATAAATATCCTTCAGCACCAGTTTTTTAAAAAACTCAATGTCCACCCGTTTCACTTCCACCCGGGTATGAAGCATCCCGGATAAATACGCTGTGACACGGGCTGTGACAAAAGTCTGGACAGCCGGTATCCTGATGAGGAAGACGGCCGCTACAAAGAGCAGCATCAAAGAAGCCAGTATCCAGGCCAGTATTTTAAAAAACCTTTTGATGTGTATGGAGTTTAGCTGTTAGTTTGTTTCTTTGCCCATGATATTATTAACTCCCGCTCCGCCTGTTTGTTTTATCGACACATGAATAACCGGATCATCCTGCTGGCCATAGAATCCTCCTGTGATGAAACCGCAGCAGCTGTCTCCTGTAATGACGTCATACTCTCCAACCTGATCGCCACGCAGAAAATTCATGAAACGTTCGGGGGTGTGGTTCCTGAACTGGCCTCAAGGGCACATCAGTTAAACATCCTGCCTGTCGTATCGGAAGCGCTGGAACAGGCAAAGGTAAAGAAAAATGAGCTTCATGGCATAGCCTTTACCCGCGGTCCCGGACTGATGGGTTCCCTGCTGGTCGGAACTTCCTTTTCGAAGTCCATGGCCGCAGCCCTGCACGTCCCGCTGATCGAAGTGAATCACATGAAGGCCCATGTGCTGGCTCATTTTATCCGGGATGGCAAACCCGTTCCAACCTTCCCTTTTTTATGCCTGACCGTTTCGGGGGGGCATACCCAGATCATCCTGGTTCACGATCATTACCGGATGGAAATTATTGGCCAGACCCTGGATGATGCAGCAGGAGAGGCATTTGATAAAACAGCTAAAATGCTGGGACTTCCCTACCCCGGCGGCCCGCTCATCGATGCCAAAGCCAGGAATGGCAATGCCAACGCCTTTCCTTTTAGCAGGCCTCATGCACCCGGTTATCACTTCAGTTTCAGCGGACTTAAAACAGCCATCCTGTATTTTATCCGGGAAAGGCTGAAACAGGATCCTCATTTTGTTGAAAAACACCTCGATGATATTTGCGCTTCAGTTCAGCATGCCATCGTGGATTATCTGCTCGATAAACTCTGCCGGGCAGCGGAGCAACTTGACATCAGGGAAATCGCAATAGCCGGTGGCGTATCGGCCAACAGCGGCCTTCGCATGGCTCTGGCCGGTTTGGCAAGGGAAAAAGGATGGAACACCTACATGCCATCGTTCGAATATTGTACCGACAATGCCGGTATGATTGCCGTGGCCGGCTATTTCCGGTATTTAAGGAAGGAGTTTACGGATCTGTCGGTTTCACCGTTGGCCGGATTTGCTTTCGATGCCAAATAACGCGTCGGTTTTCAGGGACCCGTTTCTCCGTCATCCGATTTTTTTCAACTCCGGCCAATTATCAACAAATCAAGGTGTAATATTCGGTTAGATGAATTGTTTTCCAACGATTAAATTTCTTAACATTGCCAACTGAATCTTTAAAAAAAACACCAAATGGAAAATCAAAGTAATTCCGGTAAATCGTCAGGCACCAATAAGGTAATCCTGGTGGTTTTAATCCTGTCGCTGATAGGAAATGTCTGGCAATGGAGGAACCAGAGCAATACTATTGAAATGTACGACGTCAAGGTGGACAGCCTTGTTACCGCTCGCGTGGACGTTGAAAAGGAGCTCACCGAGACCTATGCCGAGCTGAATAAATACAAAGGAATCAGTTCGCGCCTGGACAGCCTTTTATCGGAAGCCAATTCCAAGGTGGCCGACCAGGAAACCCGTATCAAGCAATTGCTGAAAAAAGAACGTGCCGGCTCGGCCCTCAATAAAAAACTGCAGGCGGAACTGGAGGATCTTAAAAAGCTGCGCGATGAATACCTTGAAAAAATTGATCAGCTGTTGGTTGAAAACGAACAGCTGAAAAAGGAAAAATCAGAACTGAGCGGCACGGTGGCTTCCCTCACGAAAAACCTGGAAACCACAGTCAGTACGGCTTCCGTTTTGAAATCCGAATACCTCCGGGTGACTACCTATAAACGACGGAACAACGATAAATACACGACCACAGCCATGGCCAAGCGGACCAACAAACTGGAGGCCTGTTTCACCATCCTGGAAAATAAAATTGCCCAGGCCGGGGAAAAGACCGTTTACCTGAGGATTGTGGAGCCCGGCGGAAAAACGCTTGGAGGCCGCAGCGAAGGCTCTTCCACCTTTAAAATGGCCGGCAGCAATGAAGAAGTTATGTATACCGCCTCCCAGAAAATTGATTATACCAATGCCAAGCAGGACCTCTGCATGAAATGGGAAGAACAGGAGAGGGTGTTTACACCTGGAACCTATGCCGTTGAAGTTTATGTGGATGGACACCTGAGCAGCGCGGGGTCCGTTCTCTTACGATGATCCGCCTATCGTGAAAAAGGGTTCCGGTTTCCGGGACCCTTTTTTTATTTTATTGTATTTCAATGGTTTAATATAATGTTCAGAAGATCATGGAATTTCCTTGAAAGGGACTTTCTTTAATAATTTCGCGGCTTATTGTTAATTTATAAATCATTATTATCTTTGCACGCTTATAAAATTTGAAGAAATGATTCTGACGTCAGAAAAAAAGAAAGAAATTTTTGCCAAACATGGCAAATCCGAAACGAATACCGGTTTGGCCGAGGGGCAAATCGCCCTGTTTACCCATCGAATCAACCACCTGACTGAGCATTTAAAAACTCAGAAAAAAGACACGGGCACCCAGCGTTCCCTGATCAGACTTGTTGGAAAGCGCAGGAGTCTGCTGGATTTCCTGGCAAAGAACGATATTACCCGTTACCGTGCCATCATCAGTGAACTTGGAATAAGAAAATAAATGTACCGTCTGGTTTGACATTTTAAAGGCAATTCTTTAATTGCCTTTTTTTGTTTAACCGGTTAAGAAAAAGAAAAGATGTCGATTACACCCATTATAAAAAAAATTGAACTGGCGGATGGCAAGGTCATCACGCTGGAAACCGGCAAGCTGGCCAAACAGGCCGATGGATCCGTTGTATTACGATGCGGTGACTGCATGTTGCTGGCCACCGTGGTATCCAATAAAGAAGCGAAAGAAGGGGTTGATTTCCTTCCTCTCTCTGTCGATTACCAGGAAAAATATGCAGCTTCCGGTAGATTTCCGGGCGGATTTTTTAAGCGGGAGGCCCGTTTATCGGAATATGAAATCCTGATCAGCCGCCTGGTGGACCGGGCATTAAGGCCGCTTTTCCCGGATGATTATCATGCTGATGTTCAGGTGATGGTCACCCTGATTTCTGCGGATAAAAACATTATGCCCGATGCTTTGGCCGGGCTTGCGGCTTCATCCGCCATAACCCTTTCTGACATTCCGTTCAAAGGTCCTATTTCAGAGGTTCGTGTTGGAAGGATTAATGGAAAAATGGTGATCAATCCGACCATTCCGGAACTTGAACATACCGATATCGACATCATCGTTGCCGGCAGCATGGAAAACATTGTGATGGTGGAAGGTGAGATGAAGGAAGTCTCGGAAAAAGATATGCTGGAAGCCATTCAGTTCGGTCATGAAGCCATCAAGGTTCAATGCCAGGCACAGGTTGATTTTGCTGAAATGGCCGGCAGGAAGACCACGCGCATGTACCAGCATGAAACCCATGATGAATCACTGCGTGAAGCGGTAAAGAAGTCCACCTATGACCAGGCCTATGCATTAGCCTGTACCGGTAATCCGAATAAATCCGCACGCAGGGAAGGCTTTGATGCCATTGAAGCAGCATTTCTCCAGACGTTGCCTGAAGAGGAACGGGATGAGAAAGCAAGCCTGGTCCACACCTATTTTCATGACGTGGAAAAAGAAGCTGTGCGTTCGGCCATCCTTGACAAAGGCATACGTTTGGACGGACGGAAAACAACGGAAATCCGGCCCATCTGGAGCGAAATAAATTACCTGCCATCCGCACACGGATCGGCTTTGTTTACCCGCGGAGAAACACAGTCGCTGACCACCGTTACGCTGGGAACGAAGATGGATGAACAGATCATTGACGGGGTCATGTTTGAAGGCTATAACAAGTTCATGCTGCATTACAACTTTCCTGCTTTCAGCACAGGAGAGGCCCGCCCGAACCGCGGAACGGGAAGACGTGAAGTGGGTCACGGAAACCTGGCCATGCGTTCCCTGAAGAAAATGATGCCTTCCGAAGATGAAAACCCTTATACCATCCGCATTGTCAGCGATATCCTCGAATCCAACGGTTCCTCCTCCATGGCTACCGTTTGTGCCGGATCCCTGGCCCTGATGGATGCCGGTGTGAAAATCAAAAGCGCTGTTTCGGGCATTGCCATGGGACTGATTACCGACGGGAAAGGACGCTTTGCCGTTTTAAGTGATATTCTCGGTGATGAAGATCACCTTGGTGATATGGATTTCAAGGTAACGGGAACCTCCAAGGGCATCTGTGCCTGCCAGATGGACCTGAAAGTTCACGGTCTCCCATACGAAATCATGCTGCAGGCGCTCGAGCAGGCCAAAGCGGGAAGGCTGCATATCCTGAACGAAATGAATAAAACCATTTCCGTTCCCAATGCAGACTACAAGCCGCATGCACCGCGTATTGTCGTACTGCACATACCCAAAGAGTTCATCGGTGCCGTTATCGGACCCGGCGGAAAGATCATCCAGGAAATGCAGCGTGAAACCAACACGGTCATCAGCATTGATGAAGTGAATAACGAAGGTATTGTCCAGATTTCTTCCAGTGATAAGGCTTCCATCGATAAGGCACTGGCCAAAATCAGGGGTATCATTGCCATCCCCGAGGTGGGAGAAGTGTATACCGGAAAAGTGAAAAACATCCAGACCTTTGGCGCCTTTGTAGAATTCATGCCCGGTAAGGACGGACTCCTGCATATATCAGAAATTTCATGGGATCGCCTTGCAAGCATGGATGGCGTTTTCAAAGAAGGTGACATGGTAGAGGTTAAACTGATTGATGTGGATAAGAAAACGGGCAAATTCAAGCTTTCCAGGAAGGTTTTGCTGCCCAGGCCGCAGAAAAACCCGGTTGAAAACTGAGTCTTACTGTAAGATTTTAAACAGTTACGGCCCGAATCCCTGATTCGGGCCTTTTTTTTCTTACAACCCGGTTCAGCAGCTGCTGTTTTTTGTTGTAACCTACCTCCCTGTGGTGCGTTACAGATTCCAAAAAACAGAACGAATGCGCCAGCTAAAGATTACTAAACAGGTTACCAATCGCGAAACCCAGTCACTTGATAAATACCTCCAGGAGATTGGAAAAGTGATTCTTTTAACGCCAGAAGAGGAGGTTGATTTGGCTCAACGCATTCGCCAGGGAGACCAGAAGGCTCTGGAGAAATTAACCAAGGCCAACCTGCGCTTTGTCGTGTCCGTGGCCAAGCAATACCAGAACCAGGGACTAACCCTGGGCGACCTGATCAATGAAGGCAATCTCGGGCTGATTAAAGCGGCCCAGCGTTTTGATGAAACACGGGGATTCAAATTCATCTCCTATGCCGTCTGGTGGATCCGTCAATCCATCCTGCAGGCCCTGGCTGAACAATCCAGGATCGTGCGCCTTCCATTGAATAAAATAGGTTTTATCAATAAAATCAATAAGGCCTTTTCACAGCTTGAACAGGACTTCGAACGGGAACCCACCAACGAGGAACTTTCCAACCTGCTCCAGATATCGGTGGATGATGTGATGGATACCGTACGTTCATCCGGACGTCACGTCTCCATGGACGCACCCCTTTCGCAAAACGAAGACGGTACGCTGATGGACCTCATGCCCGGTGAAGAAGGACAAACACCCGAAACGAGCTTACTGACCGAATCCCTCAAACGGGAAATAGAACGGGCCCTCTCCACCCTTACGCCCCGCGAAGCCGATGTCGTCCGACTCTATTTTGGTCTGGCGGCGGGGCCTGCCATGACCCTGGAGGAAATCGGGATGCGATTTGATCTGACCCGTGAAAGGGTCAGGCAGATCAAGGAAAAAGCCATCCGAAGGCTGAAACATACTTCCCGGAGCAAAATTCTGAAAACATACCTGGGATAACCTTGACGAAGCACTTGACACCGGCAAGGACATTTTAAAACGAGGTTATAAAAGAAGGGGTTATCAGTCCTTTGAAGTCATACCATTGGGACTTCCTGAAAATGGACTCCATCGTCCATTTGCAACCCCAGGCCCGTACCCCTTCTCTTTCATTTCAATTCCCCGTGTGGCCTTCCGTTCCGGTTATTTTCCGAATTAAATACGATGATTCACAAATTCCTTTTCAGCGAATTACCAATTTCACATGCAGGTATCATTTTCACCATCCGGAAATCAACCGGCAGCCGGCGCATGGGTGCCCGAACTATTTCGAAAGTATAATTTTCTTAGTCACTGTTTCCTTTCCTGCAATTACCCGGATAAAATATATACCCGTATCTTCCAGCTGCATGGAAAACTCGTAATCGTTTGGCCTAGCCCGGTATACCTGTTGACCGGATTCAGTTGTTATGTTGATTTCTTCGATAAGATCAGGGCTCTCCACGATCACCTGACCATCCGTTGGGTTGGGAAAAATCGTAAGCTGGTCTTCCTGCACTGATTCCTGTGTTAAATTGCCGTCCGGCTTTAAATTATGTTTAAATAAAGTACCCTTAATCACCTGAACGGTATCGCCACCGAGTGTGGCTACCAGCTTTAACTTAACCCTGGTATTCATTGCAGAAAGCCTTAAATCGATAATTTCAACAAACGGTTGTCCTCCCTGAATGCTTTGATGTTCCATGTGAAAATGCCGGGCGTTGCTCCAGGAACCGGTGTGCTCGTGGGCCGTACCAAAATTATCCACAGAAAACCAGTGGATCTGATCGTCATAGGGGCTGTAACCAATGAGGTTTGTCCCTTTAAAATCACCGAGAGTGGCATCACTGAACCATTCATCCATGGTGAGCGCTTGGCCGTCAACAGCTGCATGAAAATCGGTATGGTAATTCACGGGGAAAGCATCATTTCCCACCACCAGCGTTGCAGCACCTGACCAATGGCCTTCCAACTCCAGGGTACGCGTCCATTGGTCTGGAACCGGTTGGGAATAAGACGTTCCCATGGTCAGCAACATGACTGTCGCCATGATGCCTGATTTCAATTGTTCTTTCATTTTTTTAAATTTTAGAAGTGAATAATAATTTTGATTTAAACCATAGATACCCGTGCACTTAAAAAAGTTCGGATGGATGAAAAATATTTTTTTCATCCGGCCGAAACCCTTTAAGCTGTCAGGACCTGGGAGAATCAAAAATATGCGCCACTTCCACCTGCTGATCTTTTCTGAAAAGCACGATTGCGGTAGATGGCGCACAACGATCGGGGTATTCCGGATGGTTGATGTTGTCTACTTCAATAATGGAGATGTTGCCGCTGGAAACCACTTCACTCACCGCCACCAGGCTGCCATAAAGCAGATCGTTGTTAATTTCATTTTCAATAATTCGTCTTCCTTTTCCCATTTTACCGCTTGTAAAATAAATACTGAGGGATGGATGAAAATGATTAAAAAATACGTTCCGGGTTTCAGGATCTGAATGCAAATTATTCCATTGATGACGATAAAACCCGGACCAATGCCGTGCTTCCCTCCATGCTTCATCACCGGCATCCTGATTTCTATTAAAAAGCATTGACAATTTTTCTCTTGCGGCCGACAGCCGGCTCCGGACGGTCCCGACAGGTATATTCAGGATACAGGAAATATTCTCATAACTTTTAAAACTGCTGAAATAACGAAGCAGGACGCAGGATCGCAATTCATCCGATAGGAAGCGCATTGATTCATAGAGCCGCTGGGCATTCGAAAGATTCTCAAAATGTTCGTCAACAGGGCGATGGAGTAATAAATCAAGGGCCAAATGCTGGTCTGTAAGTTCCGTTGAACGTTCCTTTCGAAGCAGGAGGTAACAATTATTGACCAATATCCTCTTCAGCCAGGGATAAAACAATTCCACATCCCGCAGCGAAGAAAGATGGGTGAATGCGGCAATAAAAGTATCCTGGACGGCATCCTGCGCCAACGCTGGATTTCTGCAGATATGCAGCGCATGGGCATACAGCCTGGGGCGAAACCACTCAAATACTGAACCCATCGCTGAGGCATCTCCATTCCATGCTGCTTCAATCCTCAATCTGATATAAACGGGTATCTCAACCATGGATGATTTTGCTTTGAAACAATACCATGATGCAATTTACGGATTTCCGATACTATTTCAGGCGCTGAACACTATTATTTTGCCGGGACGATTTCACCTTCGCACTCTGTTTTCAAAAGATCAAGCCAGTTCTCCAAACCCTTCTCCAAATTTTTAAGGAAAGGTTTTCTGAAAATTCGCACCAAAATTCCTTCCATACTTTCTTCAACTGCGACCTGTGTTTGTCCTCCTACTGCGGAAAGTGTCCAATTATGAATGGCAAAAATTCCGAATGATTTTCCGGTCCAACCGAATGAATGAAAGGGATCAACGGTATGGAGCGTAGAATGAATGGCAACTCCACCGCTTTTCCAGTCGAACAGCGTACCGGGTGTCAACTCACCCCGAAGTTTGGAGTTCCGGATATCTGTTTGCCAGTTAGGCCAACGGTCAATATTGGTCAGTACAGCCCAGACTCTTCCCGGATCTGCATCAATATGAATTGTTTTACTGCACGTTACCGGTGCATCTGGGTTGATGGTTTTCATTTTTTTTCCGGGTTAAATTTACTAGATCCATATTTTTACCGGTAAGGCCATGTTTCATACAAAACCTGATCCGGTTCTTGCCTGAAACCAGGAAATCAAACGGCATTTTTTTCTCACTCTGCTGATGGTTTCCGTTGCAATCCGGTAAATAGTTGAAAAAATTTAGCAGGTTAAAATTAGAGAAATAACTTTCAAACTCAAAATTTAACCTTATAAAAAACATCATCAAATCAGAATCAGAGATCGTCCATCATTAAAGAAAATGAGGCAGGAATAAAAGTTGCTGAGATCCTTAACAAAAATCAAACATGCAAAGAAGGAGTAATACCTTTAAAAAAATCGCATTAGGTTTTTTAGGCTTTGTGTTTTCTGTAGCCTGAAGGTATACCTGGTTTTTATGAATTTGAAGTCGTTTCATATGCAAATGATGTGCAAATAAAAAAATGTCTAAATCAATATTTTATATAAAATATTGATTATCTGAGTGATCCCGAAGCGATTCGAACGCTTGACCTACTGCTTAGAAGGCAGTTGCTCTATCCAGCTGAGCTACGGGATCTGTAAAATAAAAAAAGTTTAAAGCTTAATTCGTAAGTCTTTGCTTTAAACTTTGCCCTGAAGGAAAATTGCAGTTGCAAATCTGAAGATTTCCTTCAGGGTTGAACTTTTAACTTTAAACTTATAAAATAATAGTCATTCGTGTCGGGGTGGCCAGATTCGAACTGACGACCTCCTGCTCCCAAAGCAGGCGCGATACCGGGCTA